>JAFIEG010000022.1 GCA_020832665.1 Pararhodobacter sp.
GGGGGGGGGGGGGGGGGGGGGGGGGGGGGGGGGGGGCCCCCCCCCCCCCCCCGGGGGGGGGGGGGGGGGGGGGGGCGCCGCGGCGGCGCCGGGGGGGGCGCCTTGTTGCAGCTTGCGCAACAGGTCCTCGGGCGGCGGCAGATCGGCGACATGCGTCAGCCGGATCACCGCCATCTCGGCGGCCATCATCGCATTGGGCGCCAGCGCCAGTTCTTCCAGCGCCTTGAGCAGCATCTGCCAGAACCGCGTCAGCACCCGCATCGGCACCCTGCCCGCCAGCGCCTGGCCGCGCTGGCGTTCCTCTTGCGGCACGGTCGGGTCGTCGGCAGCGGCGGGCGAGACCTTGAGCACGCTCAGCCAATGCGCGATTTCGGCCAGGTCGCGCAGCACCGCCGCCGGGTCGGCGCCATCGGCGTATTGCGCGGCAAGCTCATCCAGCGCGCCCTCGGCATCGCCCCTCAGGATCGCCTCGAACAGCCCGATCACCCGCCCCCTGTCGGCCAGCCCCAGCATGGTGCGCACCGCTTCGGCATCCGTGTTCGCCCCGCCGGCGCCGGCGCCGCCATGGCTGATCGCCTGATCGAGCAGGCTCATCGCATCGCGCACCGAGCCTTCGGCGGCGCGTGTGATCAGCGCCAGCGCGCGCTCTTCCACCTGTGCGCCCTCCGCCAAGGCGACACGCGCCAGATGCGCCATCATCACCTCGGGCTCGATGCGGCGCAGATCGAAGCGCTGGCAGCGCGAAAGCACGGTTACCGGCAGCTTGCGGATTTCGGTGGTGGCGAAGATGAACTTCACATGCGGCGGCGGCTCTTCCAGCGTTTTCAACAGCGCGTTGAAGGCCGAGGTGGACAACATGTGCACCTCGTCGATGACATAGACCTTGTAGCGCGCCGAAGCCGCGCGATAGGCCACGCCCTCGATGATCTCGCGGATATCGTTCACGCCGGTGCGGCTGGCCGCGTCCATCTCAAGCACATCGACATGGCGCCCGCTGGCGATGGCGCGGCAGTGCTCGCATTGCCCGCAGGGCTCGGTCGTCGGCCCGCCCTGCCCGTCGGGCCCGATGCAATTGAGCCCCTTGGCGATGATTCGCGCCGTGGTGGTCTTGCCGGTGCCCCGAATGCCGGTGAGGATGAAGGCATGGTGGATGCGCCCGGCCGCAAAGGCGTTCTTGAGCGTGCGCACCATCGCCTCCTGCCCGATCAGATCGGCAAAGGTTTCTGGGCGGTACTTGCGCGCGAGAACCTGGTAGGCGGGGTTTTCGGTCATGCTGTCGCGGGCATCCTGTCGCGTTCGCTCGGGGTTGCGGCGGGCCGTCGCGGGCCGGGTCTGCTGGGCGGCACAGTAGGCAAGCGCCGGGCCGCCGTCCAGCCCCGGATGCCGGCCCCGGATGCCGCCGCCGCGCCCCCCGCGCTCCTCCGCAGGCCTGCCCCGCCTGCTTGACAAGCGCGCCCGCGCGCCGCAGTGACGGCAAAGCCCGCAGCCGGATCGGAGCCGCCACAGTGACCGCCCCCCAGACAAGCCCCGAAAAGACCATCCTGCGCGCCCTGGCCGGTGAGGCGCTGCCCACCCCGCCGGTGTGGATGATGCGCCAGGCCGGGCGCTACCTGCCCGAATACCGCGCCACGCGCGCGCAGGCGGGCGATTTCCTAAAGCTGTGCTACACGCCCGAACTGGCCGCCGAGGTGACGCTGCAGCCCATCCGCCGCTTCGGCTTCGACGCCGCCATCCTGTTTGCCGATATCCTGCTGGTGCCGCAGGCGCTGGGAGCCGATCTGTGGTTCGTCACTGGCGAGGGGCCGCGGCTTTCCACCCTGAGCGACCGCGCCGGGCTTGACCGGCTCAAACCCGTGAGCGCCATTCACGAAACCCTGAACCCGGTTTACGAGACGCTGCGCATCCTCACCGGCGAATTGCCGCGCGAGACCACGCTGATCGGTTTCGCCGGCGGGCCCTGGACGGTGGCCACCTACATGATCGCCGGGCGAGGCACCCCCGATCAGGGCCCGGCGCATGCGCTGATGCGCGAGAACCGCGCCGTCTTCGAGGCGCTGATGGCGCGGCTGACCGAGGCGACGGTTGAATATCTTTCCGCCCAGATCATGGCCGGGGCCGAGGTTGTGAAACTGTTCGACAGCTGGGCGGGTTCGCTGCGGGGCGAGGAATTCCATCGCTATGCGCTCGAGCCCGCGCGCGAGATCATCGCCGCGCTCAAGACCCGCCACCCCGATGTGCCGGTGATCGCCTTTCCGCGCCAGGCGGGCGAGCATTACATCGGTTTCGCCCGCGCCACCGGCGCCGATTGCGTGGCGCTGGACAATTCGGTTTCGGCCGAATGGGCGGCGGCGCATGTGCAGGTCGATGGCTGTGTGCAGGGCAATCTGGACCCGCGCCACATGGTCACCGGCGGGCCGGAACTGGTTGAAGAGACGCGGCGCATCGTGCGGGCGTTTTCGGGCGGTCCGCATATCTTCAATCTCGGCCACGGCATCACCCCCGAAGCCGACCCCGACAATGTGGCGCGCATGATCGAGGCAATCCGCGAGCCCGGCGCCTGAGCGGGGCGCGCCCGTGCTTTGGGTGCCCATCACGCTCATGGCTTCAGCCCTGCAGGTGGCGCGCAACGCCACCCAGTCGGGGCTGGTGGACCGTATCGGCACGCTGGGCGCGACGCAGGTGCGCTTTCTTTTCGGACTGCCTTTCGCGGTGCTGTTTCTCATTGCCGCCGCGCTGCTGGTCGAGCCGGTGCCGGCGCTGAACCGAGCGGCGCTTGGCTGGGTTGCGCTGGGCAGCGTCGCGCAGATCGGGGCCACGGCGCTGATGCTGGCGGCGATGCGCGCGCGCGGCTTCGCCGCCGCCACAGCGCTGATAAAGACCGAGCCGGTGATGCTGGCATTGATCGGCTGGGCGGTGTTGGGCGATATGCTGGGGCCGTGGCAGATGGCGGCAATCGTTACCGCGACATTGGGCACACTTCTGATGACGCTCGATCCGGGGCGGCGTCTGGTACCCGGCACGGTGTTGCTGGCACTGGCGGCGGGCTTTCTTTTCGGCGCTTCCGCCATCGGCTTTCGCGGCGCCATCCTCGCCCTTCCTGAGGGCAGTTTCGTCATCCGCGCCACCACCGTGCTGGTCGCGTCGCTGGCCATACAGACCCTGCTTCTGTCGCTGTGGCTGGCGGTTTTCGACCGCGCCGCGCTGACCGGGGCCTTCGCCGCCTGGCGGCCATCGCTGGCGGCGGGTTTTCTGGGCGCGGCGGGCACGCAATGCTGGTTCATGGGTTTCGCGCTGACAGCGGCGGCCAATGTGCGCACATTGGCGCTGGTCGAGATACTCATGGCGCGCGCGATCTCGGGCCGGCTCTTTGCCGAACGGACCACACTGCGCGAATGGGCCGGGATGGCGCTGATCGCGGTGGGCGTCGGGGCGCTTCTGATGCTGGCGGCGTAGCGCAAGCGTGGCGATGGTGCCATTACGTATTGCATGCCATGCAATTCGAAACTTACCCGTCGCGCTCATGTGGCGCGCTTGGGCCAGGGGCGAAAGCCCGCGGCACGCCATATGCGCTTCTCGCCGGGCCAGGAAACACGATCATGCCTTTTCCAGCCGGCGGGTTACCCGTCGCCGCCTCGTTGGGCGATGATCCGGCTTCATCCCGGCGCTGGCGGCCCGGCTTCTGCCCCGCTCTTTCGCGGCCCTTCGAAACGGCGACGTATCCAGGGACTGAGCGCGATCAGGATGATGCCGATGGAAAACAGGCACCAGATCGCCGGCACCTCGTTAGGGTTCGAGGTCAGCAACCCCGCCAGGATCGGACCGGCCAGCGCGTGAAACACCACCAGCCGCCAGGCGCCATAGATCAGCGGCAGCAGGAAAGCCACGACGATATAGCTGGGAAAGCCCCAGCTGGTGCCGATGGCAGACTCGAGCGGCACCATCAGCCCATTATACGGCACGTCCCAGGCCTGGTGCCAGTCGCCCGATACGGTGCACAGCTGCTCGCCGCACAGATTCGAGCCGGGCGCGCATTGGCCGGCCCAGGCGAAGGGGTAAAGCTGCAAGATCATCAGCACCGCCGAGGCCGCGCAAAGCGAGAACACGAAAAACTTCATCCAGCCCGGCACCAGCCGGGGCACCAGCGCCATGGCGAAGGCGTTGATGAAGAAGGGCTGGAAGACGATATGCAGCACCGACAGCAAGGTGACGGTCTGGTTGGCAGGGCTGGTGCATTGGTCGATCACCATGTAGCCGGCAACCTGCAACGCCTCCATCAGCGTGAAATAGCCCAGCGTCAGCGGGATGACCGGCGTTTCCCGGCGCTGCAGCGTTACTGCAGTGGCCGCGCCCCCCAGCCCGACCATGGCGGCCGAGACCCCCAGCGAGAAACACATGCCCTTACCTCTGCCTGACGCCCCATCGACGCCGCGATGCTAGGCCGATTGCCCTTGCCAAGGCAATGCCCAAGCAACGCTGCGCAAACTTTCGTCGCCTGCCGGTGCCCCCTTGCGCGCGGTTGCCGTTGCCCTTGCGCCCCTGCCCAATATGTTCCATGAAACCGGGGAAAACCGGCCACCCTGCGCCCGCTTGGCGCACCAGTTGCTTTGTGCCGGTGCAGAACGAACAGGATTGGCGGATCAAGATGGCGGAACAGATGGTCAGGCCCACCGAAGAGGTCTCGGTGCGCGATGTCTTCGGGATCGATTCGGACATGACGGTGAAGGGTTTCACTGATGCCGGGGAGCGCGTTCCGGCGCTTGACCATACCTACAAATTCGACCCCGACACCACGCTCGCCATCCTTGCCGGCTTTCAATACAACCGCCGGGTGATGATCCAGGGCTATCACGGCACCGGCAAATCAACCCATATCGAGCAGGTGGCGGCGCGGCTGAACTGGCCAACCGTGCGGGTGAACCTTGACAGCCATATCAGCCGCATCGACCTGATCGGCAAGGACGCAATCAAGCTGCGCGACGGCAAGCAGGTAACCGAGTTCCATGAGGGCATCCTGCCCTGGGCGCTCAGAAACCCCTGCGCCATCGTCTTCGACGAATACGATGCCGGCCGGCCCGACGTGATGTTCGTCATCCAGCGCGTGCTCGAACATGACGGCAAGCTGACGCTGCTCGACCAGAACGAGATCATCACGCCGCACCCCAGCTTCCGGCTGTTTGCCACCGCCAACACGGTGGGGCTGGGCGATACCACGGGGCTTTACCACGGCGTGCAGCAGATCAACCAGGCGCAGATGGACCGCTGGTCTATGGTGGCGACGCTGAACTACCTGTCCCACGACGCCGAAACCGCCATCGTGCTGGCCAAGAACCCGGCCTTCAACACCGCCAAGGGCCGCCAGGAGATCAGCCAGATGGTAACGGTGGCCGATCTGACGCGCACCGCCTTCGTCAAGGGTCAGCTTTCCACGGTGATGTCGCCGCGCACGGTGATCACCTGGGCCGAGAATGCGCGCATCTTCCGCAATATCGGCTATGCCTTCCGGCTGACCTTCCTCAACAAATGCGACGAGCTGGAACGCCAGACGGTGGCCGAGTTCTACCAGCGCTGCTTTGGCGAGGAACTGCCCGAATCGGCGGCGAGCATGGCGCTGGGGTAAGGGCGGCGGGGGCCGAAAGGCCCGTTTTCCTTTGGCTGGGTCGGGAGCGGTTTGGACCCTGCCTGTCAGATACTGCATAACGAGCCGATGGCCGCTTTCCCCCTTATTGGCGGCCCACCACCCGGTCGCCAGCGCTCGGAATCGTTGCTGCATCACAAGCGCCGGACTATACTGATGTCGATACAGCGACGCGGGGAGGGTGCGAATGTCACTCATCTGGGTTTTTACAGGCCTTTTCGCCGCATATCTTGTGTATGGTTTCGTCGTCCCATCTCCGTACCGACGGGTGTTCGCCGACGGTCTCAATGAGGACCGGGTCGAGAATGGATATCTTCGTCCGCACGAGGTTGTAGACCCCGATGAAGATGCAATCGCGGCCAGGGTGAGTGAGGCTTTCTCGGCGCAGACGATACGACGCAAGAAACTTGCGGGCCGCGACGATCCGATGTTCCATGAGCCACATTGGGGGCATACGAGCGGACTTCTTCGCGGTTCGCTTCAGATCGATCGGATCGAGAATCTGCCCGAAGAGTTCCGCGTCGGACTTTTTGCGCAGAACCGCGACTATCCCGCTGTAGTGCGCTGCGGCGTGGCAAAGGACCCGGATCTGGGTTTAGCTGTCAATCGCGTGGCCATCAAATTGGAATACCCCGAACCTGTGCCCAACGTCTATGCCCCCTCGGGCGAAGCGGGCGAGCTTGATCTGCTCTTGGCCGCAGGTACATCGGCTGCGAACGCTGAGGATCACACGTTCTTCGTGCGAGACGGGCGGCAAATTGACATGGCAGCCTCGCTGAATCCGGCTTCGTTGAAGACCCTGAAGACATTGTCGAACTGGCGGAACATCGTGATCCTTCTCGGCATCAGGGGCAGGGTCGGCGCCATGATGAAGCCGTATCGGTACGCACCTGAAAGTACCGCCGGCTGGGCGGGTAAGCCTTACTATTCGGCCGGGCCATTCGCCCTCGGCGACGGAGCGATGAAGTTTCGATTTACCCCCGTAAAACCCCACCCCGTTGCCGATGCGGATCCGCTGAAGTCCGATATCGCGGCCACGAACAAGGCGAACATGGACGCGTGGCTGGAGGCGGGCGAAGACGCTGAATTCACGTTGGGCATTCAACTGGCCACGCCGGAATGCATCCCCGAACCGGCTTCCCACGACCCGCCCAAGGGCGTGATGGCAGCCGAGTATTGCGACATTCAATGGGACGAAACGAAATCTCCCTATATCGAAGTCGGCACCTTGCGGCTGGCGGCAGATGCCGCGATCAACTCTCCGGATCTGTGGGGAAGGCTGCAGTTCAACGCCTGGAATACCTTGCCGTCGATGCGACCGCTCGGCCAGTTGTTCCGGGTTCGTAAGCACGTGCACTCCGCCCATAGCAACGTCAGGGTGTCGCATCTGTTCGGTGGGAAACCGGGTGAAATGGTCGGCAAGTGCCCGTTCTCGTCATGATGAAGTGATCGGATTCCACGATCGGATCGCCTTTTTCTTCCGGATGCTCCTTATATAGCGAAGGATGCCATACGAGCCTGACAACCAATGGCCGTTTCATCCCGCTACAACCGCCGCTCACCGCCCAACATAAACAAAGGGGCGCAAAACAATGCGCCCCCCCTTGCCCAAACGAACCGGCCCCGTTCACGCCGCCTTGCGCTGCGCCTCTTCGCGCGCGGCCATGGTGGCGCGCACCCACCAGTCCAGCTCATTCAGCATCGCCTCGGCCGAGCCGCCGATGGCGCCCTCGATGGCCGACATCGGCCTTGGCTCGCCCCCCATCGGGTGCACCGCCATGAATTCCGAGCCGCCCACATGCACCGCCGCGCGGGTCGAGGCCATCTGCAGCTCGATACCGATGGTGCGCAGATGCTCCGCCGCGCGCGTGCCGCCGACCGAGCCATAGCTGACGATGCCAAAGGCCTTGCGGTTCCACTCGGTATAGGCCTGATCAAGCGCGTTCTTCAGCGCGCCGGGGATCGAGCGGTTGTATTCGGGGGTGACGAAGATATAGCCGTCGAACTCGCCGATCTTCTTCTGCCAGGCAATCGCGCGCGCATCCTCGCTTGGTGCCCATGCGTTCGAGGCGACTTCGTTGAAGAGCGGCAGATCGAAGCCTTGCAGATCGACAAGCTCCACCTCCCACGCGCCATTGGCGCTTGCCTTTTCGGCGATCCATTCTGCCGGTTTCAGCCCGAAGCGGGCCTCGCGGGTCGAGCCGACAATAACGGCGATACGCGGTTTGCGGGACATGATCTCTCCTTTTGATTGGCTTGCTTGCCTGCCCTCAATATCGGCCTCGCCGGCCGGCCTTCCAACTCGCGCCGCCGCACAGCACCCGTGCACAAGCGCGCGAAGCGCCCCCTTGCCTTGCGCGCCCTCTTGCCCCCGGGGCGCGCCGGTGCTTTATCTGGGCCATGAGCCGCGCCCCGTCAGACAACCCCGCCGACCCGTTCAAGAAGGCCCTGACCGAGGCCACCCGCACCATGGCCGATGACCATGAGCTGGCGGTCAGCTTCTCGGTCGATCCGCCGGGCATGAGCGGCGATGGCATGCGCCTGCCGCAGGTGACGCGGCGGATGAGCCGCGACGAGGTGATGCTGGCGCGCGGCACGGCGGATGGCTTCGCGCTGCGCCGGCGCTTTCACGATGTGGCCACGCATGCCCGCTACCAGCCACAGGGGCCAATGGCGCGTGAACTCTACGAGGCGATGGAGGCCGCGCGCTGCGAGGCGGTGGGCGCGCGCCACATGCCCGGCACGGCCTCGAATATCGATGCGCGCATCGCCCATGAGGCCGAGCGCAAGGGCTATTCCCAGATCCGCAGCCAGGCCGAGGCGCCGCTGTCGGTGGCGGCGGGCTATCTGATCCGCCAGATGGCCACCGGCCGGCCCCTGCCGCAGGGCGCCGACAATGTCGCCGATCTGTGGCGCTCCTTCGTCGAATCGCATGCTGGCGACACGCTGGGGGGGTTGCAGGACGTGCTTTCCGATCAGGTCGCCTTTGCCCGCTTCGCGCGCAAGGTGATCGAGGATCTGGGCTATGGCGACCAGCTTGGCGACGACCCCGACGAGGAAGAGGGCGAGGATGACAGCGCCGAGGAAGACGGCGCCGAAGAGCAGGAACAGCCCGAAAACCAGGGCCAGGAGCAAAGCGACGACGAGGGCGAGAGCGACGAGGACGGCCCGCGCGAGGAAAGCGCCGAAACCCAGGCGGTGATGGATGACAGCGCCGAGGACGAGTTGGCCGAAGAAACCGAGGCCCCCCAGGCCGAGGCCCCGCCCGAGCCCCCTGCCCCGGCGCCGCATTCCGATGCCGACCCCGAATACCGCGTCTTCTCTACCGCCCAGGACGAGGAGATCGCCGCCGAGGAACTGGCCGAAGCCGCCGAGCTGGAACGCCTGCGCGCCTATCTCGACCAGCAGCTCGAGCCGCTAAAGGGCGCGGTGGGGCGGCTGGCCAACAAGCTGCAGCGCCGGCTGCAGGCGCAGCAGAACCGCTCATGGGAATTCGACCGTGAGGAAGGCATCCTTGATGTGGCGCGGCTGGCGCGGGTGGTGGCCAACCCCACCACGCCGCTGAGCTTCAAGGTGGAAAAGGACACCGAGTTTCGCGACACGGTGGTGACGCTGCTTCTGGACAATTCGGGCTCGATGCGCGGCAGGCCGATTTCCATTGCTGCCATCTGCGCCGATGTGCTGGCACGCACGCTTGAGCGTTGCCAGGTGAAGGTGGAAATCCTGGGCTTCACCACCCGCGCCTGGAAGGGCGGGCAGAGCCGCGAGAAATGGCTGGCCGAAGGGCGCGCGCAAACCCCCGGCAGGCTCAACGATCTGCGCCATATCATCTACAAGGCAGCCGATGCCCCCTGGCGGCGGGTGCGCGACAATCTGGGCCTGATGATGAAAGAGGGCCTGCTGAAGGAAAACATCGACGGCGAGGCGCTGGAATGGGCGCATCGGCGCATGGTGGGCCGGCGCGAACAGCGCAAGATCCTGATGGTGATCTCGGATGGCGCGCCGGTCGATGATTCAACGCTCTCGGTCAACCCGGCGAATTATCTGGAAAAGCATCTGCGCGACGTAATCGCCATGATCGAGAAGCGCAAGGCGGTGGAACTGCTGGCCATCGGCATCGGCCATGACGTGACGCGCTATTACGACCGCGCGGTCACCATCACCGATGTCGATCAGCTTGCCGGCGCCATGACCGAACAGCTTGCCGCGCTGTTCGATCCCGACCCACGCGCGCGCGCCCGGGTCATGGGCATTCAGACGGCGGCGGGCTGGCGCTGAAAGGCAAGCTCGGCAGAAAGTGACAGGCCTTCTCGATTCGTTATGCGCCCGTCAGGAAGCGCCGCGCCGCGCGTTTGTGTGGGCATGATATCAGTAAAGCGCGGGCGAGATTGCCCAGACCACCACGGTTGGCACCTCGCCGGGGTTTCGGCACCAGTGGCGCCCGCCGCGCTTGAGGGCGAAACTGTCGCCCGGCCCCAGAAGGTGAGTGTGGCCCTGAACGCGCAGCTCCAGCGCGCCGGACACCACAAATCCCGCCTCGTCACCCTTGCGCAGGCGCCCGGATTCGCCGGTCCCGGCGCCGGGCTCGAAAGTGGTGAGGATCATTTCGATGGCGCCGGTCAGATCGGGCGAGAGCAGCTCTTCGATGGTGCCGGCCTGCGAAAGGTTGAGCCGGCGCCGCTCATCACGGCGCACGATCAGCCCCGCTTCCTCGGGCGGAGTGTCGGCGGCGGGGCCGAAGAACCAGTTGATCGGCACATCGAGCGCCTGCGCGATGTCGCCCAGGGTCTGGATGGTCAGCGCGCTCTTGTCGCGCTCGATCTCGCTGAGCTTGCCCACCGACCGGCCGGTCATCGCGGCAAGCCGGGTCAGGGTCAGACCGCGCGAGCGCCGCAATTCCCTGATCTGCCCGCCGATGCCCTTTGCCAAGTTCGCGCCATTGTGGCCGGTGCGCCCCGAAGCTGCCTGCATGACCCTTGCTACGCCGCCTTGTTTCGCCCAAATTTTTCGCATTTCTGAAAATTTTTGTTGCAAATTTCAGAATCGGGTGCAAGCTTTTTCGACCAACTGCCGTAATGCCGGGCCGCAAGGGGGCATGTACCATGATCCGACCTCACGAGGCATTCGCTGCGTCTGGGCGGAATTGCGGTTTTCCGGCTGACAGCAACAGAACGCATGAAAAACCGAAAAGAACGCCGGCCTATCACGACCGGCGTCATTGCAAGGCGGCGCCCGGCAGGGCGTGACAGCGTTGTCCTGACCCCAGCAGAGAGGAAGAAACGACATGATGAAATTCAAACTGAACGGGCTGACCTGTTCCCTGGCAACGGCCGCGGCGCTGCTTGCCAGTCCGGTGGCGGCAATGGAAGAAGTCACCATCGCCTATTTCCTGGAATGGCCCACGCCGAACCAGTACGCGCAGGCAACCGGGCTGTACGAAGAGGCGATGGGCGTGCGCGTCAACTGGCGCGCCTTCGAAACCGGTGTGCAGATGTCGGCGGCGATGGCCGGCGGGGCAGTGCAGATCGCCTTTTCGCAAGGGGTGCCGCCCTTTGTGGTGGCATCCTCGGCGGGCATGGATATCGAACTGGCCGCCGTTGCCGTCACCTATGACGACAACGACAACTGCGTGGTGCATGAAAGCACCGGCATCACCGCCGAGAATGCCGTCGAGCTGGAAGGCCAGCGCGTGGCGGTGCCGCTGGGCACGGCGGCGCATTACGGCATGCTGCGCCAGTTGGAGCATTTCGGCATTGACCCCAGCAACCTTTCCATCGTCGATCTGTCACCCGCCGATGGCGCGGCGGCGATGGCCCGGGGTGATGTGGCGATGGCCTGCGGCTGGGGCGGCGGTTTGCGGCGCATGATGGAATATGGCGACGTGCTGCTGACCGGCGCCGAAAAGCGCGAGCTGGGCATCCGCATCTTTGACGTGGTGTCGGTCGAATCGGGCTTCGGCGCCGCGCATCCAGAGCTGGTGGCGTCGTTTCTGCGTGTCACGGATGACATGAACCAGCGCTTCCAGAGCGACCGCGAGGCGATGGCGCCGGTGATCGCCGAGGCCGCCGGGATGGACATGGAGGGAACCAACGCCACGCTCGATGCCTTCGGCTTTCCGCTGATCGAAGAGCAGCTCGGCCCGGAATGGCTTGGCGGCGGGTTGCAGGCGTTCCTGCTGGAAGTCGCCGAATTCTTCGTCGAACAGGGCACGATCGAAAGCGCGCTGGAAAGCTATGAAGGCGTGGTGAACACCGCCTACATGAACATGGCCGCAGAGATGTAAGCCTGCCCGCCCGCGCCGCCGATGCAGGTGGCGCGGGCATTCCATCAGAAAAAGACAAGAGCCCGAACGCCGATGGCAGATCTGCGCATAGAGAACCTTTCCATGACCTTTTCGCTGCCCAATGGCAGCAAGATCGAGGCGCTCAAGGATGTATCGCTCACTATCGGCGATGGTGAGATCGTCTCGGTTCTGGGGCCTTCGGGCTGCGGCAAAACCACGCTTCTGAACATTCTCGCGGGTTTTCTGGCCCCCACCGAAGGCAGCGTGCGGCTGGGTGACAAGCCGGTCACCGGCCCCGACCGAAGTCGCGGCATGGTGTTTCAGCAAGGCGCGCTGTTCGAATGGATGTCGGTTGCGAAGAATGTGGGTTTCGGCCCGCGCATGGCCGGGCGCAAGCGCGCCGAGATCGATTCCCGCGTCGACGCCCTGCTGGATACGGTGGGCCTGCAGGGCTTTGGCGACAAGGCGGTGTACGAGCTTTCGGGCGGCATGCAGCAGCGCGTGGCGCTGGCGCGCTGCCTGGCCAATGACCCAGAGGTGATCTTGATGGACGAGCCCCTGGGCGCGCTCGATGCGCTGACCCGCGAGAAGATGCAGGGGCTGGTGCTGAAGCTGTGGAAGGACACCGGCAAGACCATCGTGCTGATCACCCATTCGGTGGAAGAGGCGCTGCTGCTGGGCGAGCGGCTCATCGTCATGGCGCCGCGTCCGGGGCGGATTCACGCCGAATACCGCCTGCCCTTCGCCGAAAAGGGCGTGGGCGAGGATCTGCGTGCCATCAAGCGGCTGCCCGAGTTTTCCGCCCGCCGCGACGAGATACTCGAGATGATCTGGGAGATGGAGGAAGAGATCATGGGCCGCAGCGAGGTGGCGACATGACCCTGCTTGCGATCTATGTGGCGCTGCTGGCGCTGATCTGGGCGCTTACCGCCTTTCTCTCGCTGCGCATCCGCCAGCGCGACGGCTTCACCACCCGCAAGACCGTAACCTTCGGCGATGAAAGCGCGGTGCGGCCCAGCCGCGTGGCTTCGGTGGCCTCGGTGTTGGTGATCTTTCTCATCTGGGGCGCCTTTACCGGCTCGGCCTGGACCTTCATCCACGCCCCGGCCGAGTGGCAGATGCGCCCGATCTGGCTGCCCCCGCCCGAGAATGTCTGGCACCGGCTGATCAGCATCGCCAATGATGGCTATCGCAATTTCACCTTGTGGGAGCATCTGTCGATCTCGATCTGGCGCGTGCTCGCGGGGTTCTTCCTGGGGGCGCTGGTGGGCATCCCGCTGGGCTTTGCGATGGGGCTGAACAACTTCCTGCGCGGCTGGTTCGACCCGATCGTGGAATTCATGCGCCCGGTGCCGCCGCTGGCGCTGATCCCGTTGGTGATCATCTGGTTCGGCATTGACGAGAAGGCCAAGATCATCCTGCTTTTCCTCGCCGCGCTGTGGATCATGGCCATCGCTGCGCGCGCCGGTGTCGCCGGGGTGGCGCTGAGCAAGGTGCATGCCGCCTACAGCCTGGGCGCATCGAAGGCGCAGATCCTGCGCCATGTCATCGTGCCCAACGCGCTGCCGGAAATCTTTACCGGCGCGCGCGTGGCGATGGGGGTGTGCTGGGGCACGGTGGTGGCAGCCGAGCTGGTGGCGGCGGAAAAGGGCGCGGGCTTCACCATCATGGTGGCCTCGCGCTTCATGCAGACCGACATCGTGCTCATGGGCATCATCCTGATCGGCATCATCGGCTATTCCATCGACATGGCCATGCGCACCGCCGAGCGCTTCCTGGTACCGTGGAAAGGGCGCGGCTGAGCGCGGCGAAGCAGGCGCCGCCACCCGCCGGAGGCGAGCGCGCGAAAGCGCCCGCAAGACGCGCTCCCACCCGCCCACCCCGCGCGTCTTGGGGGCGCTGCCCCGGCGGGGTTGGCTGGCGGGGTTGGCCGGGGATGGGCGCAATCGCTCATCCTGCTTGGCGCTGGCCGGCGGCTCACGAACGCTGCCCCCATCAGCCCGGTGCCGCGCCGAGAGCGGATGCAGGCTGACCGAACTCTCAGCCGCGCCCGATGAAGGGCATGTCAGTGGCCATGAGTGTGATGAATTGCATGTTCGCGCCCTCGGGCAGGCTGGCCATCCGATAGACCGTGTCGGCAACGACGCTGACATCCATCACCGGCTCGGGCCTTACCGATCCGTCGGCCTGCGGCACCCCGTCTGGCATTCGCGCCGTCATCTCGCTGGCGGCGTTGCCGATGTCGATCTGAGCGCAGGCGATGCCCCAGCGCCGGCCGTCGAGCGAAAGGCTGCGCGTCATCCCGGTCACCGCGTGCTTGGTGGTGGTATAGGCAATCGATCCGGGCCGCGGCGCATGGGCCGAGATCGAGCCGTTGTTGATGATCCGCCCGCCCTGCGGAGCCTGCGCGCGCATCTGCGCGAAAGCCGCGCGCGCGCAGAAAAACATCCCGTTCACATTGACATCGACGATGGCGCGAAAATCGTCGGGGGAAATCTCGTCGGGCGTTGCCGGTGCCATGTTGAGGCCGGCATTGTTGAAAAGCACGTCGATCCGCCCCCACACCTCGACCGCCCTTGCGAAACCCGCATCAACCGCAGCGCTATCGCTCACGTCGCAGGGCAGGATCAGCGCATTCGCAGCACCCGCGGCGGCGTTGGCCAGCGCCTCTTCGCGGCGGCCCATCAGGCCAACGCGCCAGCCCACATCGAGGAAGCGGCGCGCCGTGGCAAGGCCGATACCGCTTCCCGCGCCGGTGATGATGATGGTCTCGGGCTTCACGGCACGCTCCTTCGGGGCATCGGAATCGGGCCCACATCGGCGGGAACCTGATAACCACGCTGCACCGCAGGACGTTCGGCAATGGCCCGGTACCAGCGCAGGACATTGGGAAAGGCGCCCAGATCAACCTCGTGTCGCTCATGGCGCACTGCCCACGGAAAGACCGCCATGTCGGCAATCGAGTATTCGGGACCAAGATAAGCGTGATCGGCCAGGTGCCGGTCAAGAACGCCATAAAGCCGCCTGGTCTCTTTCGAGAAACGCTCCTCTGCCGGCATTGAGAGGCCCTTGTTGTCGTGCAGGAAGTAATGCGCCTGCCCCAGCATCGGGCCGAAGCCGCCCATCTGCCACATCAGCCACTGCATGACCTGGACGCGGGGTTTCACCTGTGCGGGCAGAAACCGCCCGGTCCGTTCGGCCAGATAGACCATGATGGCACCGGATTCGAAAGCCGAGACTCCGGTTTCGTGATCGACGATGGCCGGGATCTTGTTGTTCGGCGAGATGTTCAGGAACGCCGGCGCGTGCTGCTCGCCCTTGCTGATATCGATGGCGATGACCTTGTAGGGCAGCGCAAGCTCCTCGAGCATGATGGAAACCTTGCGCCCGTTGGGCGTGCTCCAGGTGTAGAGGTCAATCATCCTGCTTCGGCTCTCCATCTTGGTTTGCCAGCCCTGCTCCGTCCCAGCCTGCGCTGCAGGGGAACACCCGTCAAGGGCAGCGGCAAGGCTTGCGCCTCGCGGGGCGGCAACCGGCCCCTGCGGCGCGCTTTTCGAAACCCGCGCTGCTGGCCGGGCCTGAACACCGCGTCTTTATCGGCCGGTATCGGTAGCAAGGCTTGAAACTTGCACACGAATACTGAATTCTCCCCGTAACCGGCAGCAGCACGCGCAGGGGCGGAGAGAGGCCCAGGGTTTTGCGCCTTGCTCCGTTGCGAGTTGGGGGGAGTAGTTCCTTGGAAGAGACCAATATTGACGATCCGAACTACTTTCTCAGGGTAGTCGACTGTCAATGGGCCTGCCCTGCGCATACGCCAGTCCCGGAATACATCCGCAAGATCGCCCACGGGAAATATTCCGAAGCGTTCATGATCAACTGGGTGTCGAACGTCTTTCCGGGGATCCTCGGGCGGACCTGCGACCGCCCCTGCGAACCTGCCTGCCGCCGCGGCCGGGTCGAAGACCCCGACACCGTGGGCGGCGACACCGCGCCGGTGGCGATTTGCCGGCTCAAGCGGGTGGCGGCCGATTACAAGGACGATGTGTCGGCGCAGATGCCCCGTGCGCCGGCACTGATCGGGAAGCGCATTGCCTGCGTCGGTGCCGGGCCGGCCTCGCTGAGCGTGGCGCGCGATCTGGCGGTGCTTGGCTATGAGATCACGCTGATCGACCACAACCCGAAAATGGGCGGGCTGATCCGCACCCAGATCCCGCGCTTTCGCCTGCCCGAGCGGGTGATCGACGAAGAGGTGGGCTATATCACCGGCATCGGCAATGTGCATTTCGACAATCGCAGCGTCGGCAGCCTGAAGGGCCTGCTGGATGAGGGCTGGGACGCCGTCTTCGTGGGTTCGGGCGCGCCGCGCGGGCGCGATCTCGATATTCCCGGCCGTGACGAGGGCGCGGCCAACATCCATGTCGGCATCGACTGGCTGTCCTCGGTTTCGTTCGAGCACATCAAGAACATCGGCAAGCGCGTGATCGTGCTGGGCGGCGGTAACACGGCCATGGATTGCTGCCGCACCGCGCGGCGGCTGGGCGGCGAGGATGTCAAGGTGATCGTCCGCTCGGGGTTCGAGGAAATGAAAGCCTCGCCCTGGGAGAAGGAAGACGCCATCGCCGAGGATATTCCGATCATCAACTGGCATGTGCCCAAGGAATTCGTGACCGAGGGCGGCAGGCTGGTGGGCATGAATTTCGAGATCGTGCGCGCCGAATATGACGACAATGGACGGCGCAAGCTGGTGCCCACCGGCGAACCCGACGCCTTTATCGAGTGCGACGACGTGCTGGTGGCGGTGGGGCAGGAAAACGCCTTTCCCTGGATCGAGCGCGATATCGGCATCGAGTTCGACCCGAGATGGGACATGCCCAAGGTTGACGAGTTGACCATGCAATCCAGCCTGCCCAAGGTGTTCTTCGGCGGCGATGCGGCGTTCGGGCCCAAGAACATCATCTGGGCGGTGGCGCATGGACACGCGGCGGCCATCTCGATCGACAGGTTCCTCAAGGGCGAGGATGTGCGCGAGCGCCCGGCGCCCATGGTCAACATTGTCAGCCAGAAGATGGGCATCCATGAATGGAGCTATGACAACGATGTCGCGCTCGATAGCCGGGTGGCGGTGCCGCATCTGCCGAAAGCGCGCGCGCTGAGCGACATCGGCGCCGAGGTCGAGCTTGGGTTCGACCCGGAACTGGCCTGGAAGGAGGCGCAGCGCTGCCTGAACTGCGATGTGCAGACCGTGTTCTCGGCCTCGCTTTGCATCGAATGCGATGCCTGCACCGATATCTGCCCGATGGATTGCATCACCTTCACCCGAAACGGCGGCGAAGACGATCTGCGCAGCCGGCTCAGCGCCCCGGCGCTCAATACCGAGCAGCCGCTCTATGTGGCCGGCGGGCTGGATACCGGGCGCGTGATGGTCAAGGACGAGGATTTGTGCCTGCATTGCGGGCTTTGCGCCGAACGCTGCCCCACCGGCGCGTGGGACATGCGCAAATATCTGATCGAAACAGCCCAGGCAGGACCGCCATGCCGAAACAACTGAGTGCGACCAACGATTTCGTCATCAAGTTCGCCAATGTGAATGGCTCGGGCTCGGCCAGCGCCAACGAGCTTTTCGCGCGCTCGATCCTGCGCATGGGGGTGCCGGTCAGCCCGCGCAACATCTTCCCCTCGAACATCCAGGGCCTGCCCACCTGGTACGAGGTGCGCGTCAGCGCCGATGGCTATCTGGGCCGGCGCGGCGGCACCGACATGATCGTGGCGATGAACCCCGAGACATGGAAGCGCGACGTCGCCGAAGTGGCGCCCGGCGGCTACCTTTTCTACGATTCGACCCGCCCGCTGCCGGCCTCGGCCTTTCGCGACGATCTGACTAATATCGGCGTGCCGCTGACCGAGATCAGCAACGCCAACTATTCGGACCCGCGCCAGCGCCAGCTTTTCAAGAACATCATCTATGTCGGCGCGCTGTCGGCGCTGATGGATATCGATCCGAAGGTGATCGAGGCGCTGTTTGCCGAACAGTTCAAGGGCAAGGAGGCGCTGATCGGCAAGAATGTCGAGGCGCTGAATCTGGGGCGCGACTGGGTGCATCAGAACCTCGATGCCGATATCTGCAAGCTCAAGGTGGCGCCGGCCGACGCGGTGGGCAACCGCATCTTCATGGAGGGCAACGCGGCCTCGGCGCTGGGCTGCGTCTATGGCGGCGCGACGGTCTGCGCCTGGTATCCGATCACGCCGTCATCATCGGTGGCCGAGGCTTTTGAGCGCTATTGCCGCAAGTTCCGCACCGACCCGGAAACCGGCCGCACCAAATTCGCCATCATCCAGTCGGAAGACGAGCTTGCCTCGATCGGCATGGTGGTGGGCGCGGGTTGGAACGGCGCGCGCGCCTTCACCTCGACATCGGGGCCGGGCGTGAGCCTGATGAGCGAATTCATCGGTCTGGCCTATTTCGCCGAGATCCCGGCGGTGATCATCAATGTGCAGCGCGGCGGGCCCTCGACGGGGATGCCCACGCGCACCCAGCAGGCCGATATCCTGGCTTGCGCCTATGCCTCGCATGGCGACACCAAGCATGTGCTGCTCTTTCCCAAGGATCCGCATGAGTGTTTCGACCATTCGGTAGCGGCGCTCGACCTGGCCGACCGGCTGCAAACTCCGGTCTTCGTGATGTCGGATCTCGATATCGGCATGAACCAGCGCATTTGCGAACCCCTGAAATGGGATGACAGCCGCCGCTTTGACCGCGGCAAGGTGATGAGCGCCGAAGAGCTGGAGGCGGGGCGCGATTTCGGCCGCTATCTCGATGTCGATGGCGATGGCATTCCCTGGCGCACGATGCCCGGCTCGCACCCCTCGCGCGGGGCATATTTCACCCGCGGCACCACCAAGAACGCCTATGCACGCTATTCGGAAGAGGGTGCCGATTACCTTGAAAACATGGAGCGCCTGCAGCGCAAATTCGACAGCGCCAAGGCGATGGTGCCGCGCCCGGTGCAGCACCGCGCGCGGGGCGAAACGCGCCACGGGGTGATCTATTTCGGCTCTACCGCCCCGGCGATGGACGAGGCGCTGGACCGGCTTGCCGGCGAGGGGCTGCATGTCAATGCGTTGCGCCTGCGCGCCTTTCCCTTTCAGGACATGGTGGCCGAATTCATCGCCGAGCATGACCGCGTGTTCGTGGTCGAGCAGAACCGCGACGCGCAGATGCGCATGCTGTTGAGCAACGAGCTGGCCATCGACCCGAACCGCCTTGTGCCGGTGCTGCATTATGACGGCACGCCGATCACCGCGCGCTACATCCACGGCACCATCCGCGATCGACTGGCACAGTATCAGGTGGTTCCGCTCAAGAGGGCCGTCTCATGACCTATATCACCAAGCCGAAGCTGCATCACCCCAGCCTGAAGCGAAACGCCGTGGGCTTCACCCGGCGCGATTACGAGGGGCAGGTTTCGACGCTGTGCGCGGGCTGCGGGCATGATTCGATCAGCGCCGCGATCGTGCAGGCCTGTTACGAGGCCGCGATCAAGCCGCACCGCCTGGCCAAGCTTTCCGGCATCGGCTGCTCGTCGAAGACGCCAACCTATTTCCTGGGCGCAAGCCATGGCTTCAACACCGTGCATGGCCGCATGCCCAGCGTGCTGACCGGGGCGCATCTGGCCAATCGCGAGCTGATCTATATGGGCGTTTCGGGCGATGGCGACAGCGCCTCGATCGGGCTGGGCCAGTTCGCGCATGTCATGCGCCGCGGCGTCAACATGGTTTATATCGTGATGAACAATGGCGTTTACGGGCTGACCAAGGGGCAGTTCTCGGCCACCGCCGACAAGGGCTCGGTCGCCAAGAAGGGCGCGATCAACAACGATGCGGGCATCGATCTGGCATTGATGGCCATTCTCATGGGCGCCAGCTTCGTGGCGCGCTCCTTCTCGGGCGACAAGGAACAGCTGGTGCCGCTGATCAAGGCCGCGATGAGCCATCCCGGCGCCGCCGTGCTCGATGTGATTTCGCCCTGCGTGGCCTTCAACAACCACAAGGGCTCGACGCGCAGCTATGATTATGTGCGCCATCATAACGAAGCGCTCAACCGGCTTGACGTGATCACCGGCAGCGCGCCGATCACCGCCCGCTACGAGCCCGGCAGCATGGTCGAGGTCGAGATGCCCGACGGCACCGCCGTGCGCCTGCGCAAGAACGCACCCGACTACGACCCTTCCGACAAGGCTGCCGCGCTCGCCAGGATCCAGGAGCAGGACAGTGCCGGCGAGATCGCCACGGGCCTGCTGTATCTTGCCCCGGGGGGCGGGACCTTGCACGAGAACCTCAACACGGTCGAGGCCCCGCTCAACCGCCTGGGCGAGGCCGATCTCTGCCCCGGCAGCGCCGCGCTGGAATCGATCAATAAAAGCTTGCGCTGAAGGGTTCTTCCCGGCCTGAATGGCAGCGCGCGACGCAGATACCGCCCCCTGAGGGGGTGATCTTCAACCTTCGGCCTCAAGCAAGGCTCTGCGGGAAGACACCTCACTGCCCCGCACTGCGGTCGGAACACGCCGGGCCAGCGGCGCCTGAGTGAAACCGACAGCTGCCGGCAAGGCGGCGGGCTTCGGCGAGCGGGTCTTTCCACGGCGCTGCCGGCTATCACCGGATCGCGCATGCCAAGGCCATCGCGCAGGCGTGGCTGATGCCGGCGGGGCTTTGCGGGTTTTCATGGCGATATTTCAATGTCATACTTGGAAAATACCGAAAAAATAACCAGAATCCGCGGGAACAATGCTCAAATCGATCCTCGCAGCCTTTGATTTCTCATCGCGCTCGGAACCTGCGGTTCAACGCGCTGTGCAGCTCGCCGCTGCGACCGAGGCCAGGCTCACCCTGCTGCATGTGGTCGAGGATGATCTGCCTGGCGACAGCATGCATGCCCCAACCTGCATGGCAGAAGATCTTCTGAAACGCCAATTGCAAGACCTGCGCGCGCCCGACAATTGCGAGAAGGCACGAGCGCGCGAGGCGGATCATATTGTGATCGGCACGCGTGGGTTTTCCGGCGTGAAGCGGTTTTTCCTGAGCAGCGGCGTGGCAGACATTCTCGCCGTGCCGCCGGGCGCATGATATCACCGCGGGTCTGGATGCGGCGTGGCATGACTGCTCGCGGCGAGGTGTAAGCGATGTCGCCTCTCGCAATGGTTCTGGCCCTCTTGGGCGCGGCGGTGGTGATGTTCGCCATCAACCGCCCACGCATGGATGTGGTGGCGGTGATCATGATGGTCGCCCTGCCGATGACCGGCGTGATCACCGTGCCAGAGGCATTGGTGGGGCTGTCGGACCCCAATATCGTGCTGATCGCGGCCCTGTTTGTCATCGGCGAGGCGCTGGTGCGCACCGGCGTGGCGCAGCGGCTGGGCGACTGGCTGACCGAACGCGCGGGCGCCAGCGAGGCGCGGCTGATCTTCCTGCTGATGGTGGTGGTGGCCGGGGTGGGCTCGGTCATGTCCTCGACCGGGGTGGTCGCCATCTTCATTCCCATCGTGCTGCGCATCGCGCGCAAGGCGCGCATCCCGGCCGGGCGGCTGATGATGCCCTTGTCGGTGGCGGCGCTGATCAGCGGGATGATGACGCTGGTGGCGACCGCACCCAACCTCGTGGTCCATTCCGAACTGATCCGACAGGGGCATGAGGGCTTCGGCTTCTTCGCCTTCACCCCCTTCGGCGTGCCCATTCTGGTGCTGGCCATCCTCTACATGCTGCTGGCGCGGCGCTTTCTGGCCCCTGGCCCCGCGCCCGAACTGCCCGCACGCGCGGCGCTGACCGGCTGGGTGGCGGATTACGACCTCGCCGGGCGCGAACACCGCTTGCGGCTGCGCCCCGGCTCGACCCTCGCGGGCAAGCGGCTCGATGCGCTGGACCTGCGCGCCAGCGCGGGCATCAACATCATCGCAATCGAGCGCGGCAGCCGCTTTCGGCGCAAGCTGATCCACCCGCGCGCCGAAACGGTGCTTCAGGCCGGCGATACCCTGCTGATCGACCGGCGGGCGCGTGGCGGCGAGGCCGGCTTTGACCTTGATGCGTTCGTTCAGACCAATGAGCTGATCGCGCTGCCGGTCTCGGGCCAGTGGTTTGCCGACACGGCGCAGGAGATCGGCATGGCGCAGATCATCGTGCCGCCCACCTCGCGCCTGATCGGCAAGACCGTGACCGAGGCGCGCTTTCGCAGCGCCTATGATTTGTCGGTGATCGGCATGAAGCACGGTACCAGACCGGTGCCCGAGGGCGTGATCGACGAGCCCCTGCGCGCGGGCGACACGCTACTGACGGTTGGCCCCTGGCGCGCGATCCGCAATCTGATGGACGAACGCCGCGATCTGGTGCTGCTTGACCTGCCGGCCGAATCCGACGAGGCGGTGCCCGCCCGCCACCGCGCGCCGCTGGCCATCGGCGTGCTTGCGCTGGTGGTGGTGCTGATGGTTTGGGGCATCGTGCCCAATGTGCAGGCGGCACTCTTCGGCTGCCTGCTGCTGGGGCTGTTTCGCTGCATCGACATGGCCGGCGCCTATCGCTCGATCCACTGGCAAAGCCTGATCCTGATCGTGGGCATGCTGCCCTTTTCGCTGGCGCTGCAACGCACCGGCGGGGTCGAGATTGCGGCGCAGGCGCTGCTCGATACGCTGGGCGATGCCCAGCCGCGGCTGGTTCTGGCCGTGATCTTCGCGGCAACGGGCATGCTGGGCCTGTTCATCTCGAACACCGCCACGGCGGTGCTGATGGCGCCCGTGGCGCTGGCCGTTGCCAGCGCGCTCGATGCCTCGCCCTATCCCTTTGCGATGACCGTCGCGCTGGCGGCGTCGGCTGCGTTCATGACGCCGGTCTCGTCGCCAGTGAACACGCTGGTGGTGGGGCCGGGGAACTACCGGTTCATCGATTTCCTGCGCATCGGCGTGCCCTTCGCGGTGATCTGCCTTTTCACCAGCGTCATTCTGGTGCCGCTGGTGCTGCCGTTCTGAAAACCGGTTGCCAGTGGACCGCGCGGGTAGCGGCTCTGATCATGCCCGGAGCCGGGATAACGCATAAGACAAGCGCGCGGCAAAGCAGGCCGCTGGCGACCGCGTCACGGCTTGTCGGCGCTCGCCTGTTCCCCGGCCTCTTCGGCTTCGACGGATGGCGGTGCTTCCGGCGCCTCCGGATGGGCCTCATCCTCGGCCTGCCTTGCGGCTTCGCGTTCGGCCTCGCGCAGAAGCAGCCTTTCGATACGCCTTGTCAGCACACGCTCGGTCTCGGCCTTGAGCGCCAGCTCATGCGACAGATCGCGATAGAGCGACACCGCGATCAGGATCATCAGCAGCATGAAGGGAAAGGCCGCGATGATCGACACCGTCTGCAGGCTTTCAAGCCCGCCGGTGAGCAAGAGCACCGCCACCACCATGAGCTGCAGGGCGGCCCACAGCACGCGCACCGTGGTCGTGGGGTTGAGCACCCCTTTCGAGGTGAACATGCCCAGCACGAAAGTCGCCGCATCGGCCGAGGTGATCAGGAACAGGCAGACCAGCACGATCGCCGCCGCCGTCAGCAGGCCGCTGAGCGGAAGCTGATCGAGCATGACGAACAGGCCCGAAGGAACCTCTCGCGCCACGGCGTCGGCGATGCCGGCATCGGCGAAGATTTCAAAGCGGATGGCCGCGCCGCCGAAGACCGAAAACCACAGCATGCTCAGCGCCACCGGCACGATCATCACGCCAAGCACGAATTCGCGGATACTGCGCCCGCGCGAGATGCGCGCGATGAAGCTGCCCACGAAGGGCGCCCAGCTCAGCCCCCAGGCCCAGTAGAACATCGTCCATTGCTCGACCCAGCGGGTTTCGGAAAAGGGCGATGTCACCAGGCTCATCTGCACCACGTTGCCCAGGTATTCGCCCAGGGTCTGGGTCATCACCCCGAAGATGAAGGCGGTGGGGCCGAAGGCCAGCACGAAGACAAGCAGAACCCCCGCCAGCGCCATGTTGAGGTTGCTCAGAAGCCGCAGGCCCTTGTCCAGCGGCGTCATCGCCGAGAGGATGAACAGCCCGCCGACGATGGCAAGAATTCCGAACTGCGCCGGAAAGCCGAAGGGAATGTCGGCCAGCCGCGAGACGCCGCTATTGATCTGCAATGCCCCCAGCCCCAGCGTCGTGGCCACGCCAAAGACGGTAGAGACCACCGTCAGGATATCGATCGCCTTGCCCCATCCGCCGTCAACACGGTCGCCGATCAGCGGTCTGAGCGTTTCGCTGATCAGGCCGAAGCTGTGATGGCGAAAGCGCACATAGGCGATGGCCAGCCCGACAAGGGCGAAATTCGCCCATTGGTGCAGCCCCCAGTGGAAGAAGGCATAGGTCATCCCCGTCTGCGCCGCATCGGCCGTGCGCGGAAGGTCGCTGCCCAGGGGCGGCTCGTTGTAATGCATCATGGGCTCGGCCACACCCCAGAACACCAGTCCCACGCCCATACCGGCAGAAAAGATCATCGCCAGCCAGCTGGAAAAGGAAAACTCCGCCGGCTCGTCATCGGCCCCCAGCCGGATATCGCCGAATTTCGACAGGCCCAGATAGAGCACGAACCCGACAAAACAGGTGATGACGAGAAGATACATCCAGCCCAGATTGGCCGCCGTCATCTGCAGAATGACCTGTGCGCCGTGCCCGACTGCACCGGGCGCCACGGCTGCCGCCGCGACGAACACGACGATCAGCGCCGCCGAGACGCGAAAGACCACGCCGACATCGCCCAACAGGTTACTGGCTAATTCTGATGCGGATCGCATGGGCTTCCTGCACTGATACCGGCCTGATGGCACAACGCCGCGCACGGCATCCCGCTTTTGAGCGAGGTATAGGCAAGATATGCGACAGGGTCAAAAGCGGCCCGAACACGCCATTCGCGCAGGCAAATCTCGGCATGGAGCCGAAGCCATGCGAATATCCGGGGCCGGTCCGGCGGATGCGTGATTTGGCGTTCAGCTTCGGGCGGCGGGCTGAGCCGCTCGATCTTCGCCACCCTGCGCGCGCGCAGCCCGCCCCGCGACCCGGCGCAGGCGCCGGTTGCCGTCCCATGCAAGAAGCGCCGGTGTCAGCAATATCGTGATAAAGGTCGAAAAGGCGAGCCCGCCGACGATGGCCGTCGACAACTGGACCCAGAACTGGCCCGATGGCGCGCCGAAAAAGAGATCGCGCCCAAAGAAATCCACGGTCATGCCCAGCACCATCGGCATGAGCCCCGCGATGGTCGTGATCGCGGTCAGCAGCACCGGGCGGAAGCGCTCGCCGCCGGCCAGCCAGGCAGCTTCGTCGGGGCTTTTTCCGGCATCGCGGTGTTCGTTATAGGCGTCGATGAGAACGATATTGTTGTTCACGACGATGCCCGCCAGCGCCACGATGCCGATCCCGCTCATCACCATGGAGAACGCTTCCTGCCGGATCACCAGCCCGACAAGCACACCCGCAATGGAAAAAACGATCGCCGACAGCACCAGAACCGCCTGAAAGAAGCTGTTGAGCTGCGTCAGCAGGATGATGAACATCATAAAGATGGCGACCACGAAGGCGGCGATGAGGAATGACAACGCCTGCTGCTGTTCCTCGATTTCGCCGGCGAAGCGGATGTCCACATCTTCGCTGAAATCCGCCGCCTGAATGGCGAGCTGAAGGGTGCCAAGTTCGTCGGCGACGGTTGTCCCGTCGACAATCCCGGCTGACACGTTCTGCACGTTGCGCGCGTCGACGCGGTTGATCACCGTCGCCGCCGGTTCGACGACAAGCTGCACGAAATTCGCGATCGGCACCATGCCGCTGGGGCTGGACACCCGCAGATCGGCAAGCTGCGCGAAGGTGCGCTCTTCGGCTGGGTAACGCAGGCGGATATCGACCTCGTCATCGGCGTGATCGGGCAGATAGGTGCCCAGCGAGACGCCGGTGGTCAACAGCTGCACGGCGGTGCCCAGCGTGTTGATATCGACGCCATAGCGGGCGGCCTGTTCGCGATCCACCCGCAGCCTTATCTCGGGCGCGGGCACCGGCACATCGCTGGAGACATCGACAAAGGTGCCCTGCATTGCCATCAGAGCCTGCAATTGCGCGGCGGCGGCGGGCAGAAGCTGGCGATCCTGTGCCGAGATCTCGATCTGGACGGGCCGCGCCGCGCCCGGCCCCGCCACCTGCTCCTCGACCTGCACGCCGATCCCCGGCAGGTCTGCCGTGCGGGCGCGGATCGTCTCGATGATCGCGCTGGCCGGGGGCCGGATGCGCCAGTCGGTGAAGTCGATCTGGATGGTGCCGATCACATTGGGCGCGAGGTTCGAGCGCAGGCGCTCTTGCACCGATCCGATGGTGCGTGAATAGGCGCGCTCCACGCCCGGCGTACCGATGATGCGGTTCTCGACCATGCGCATCAGGCGGTCGGCCTCGTGCACGGAAAGGTTGCCATCGGCCTGCACCTGAACCTGCGCGCGCTCGGGCTCCACGGAAGGGAAGAAATCGAAGCCGCGCCCCAGGGCGCCATAAAGCATGAAGGACAGCAACAGGCACAGAATGCTCAGCCCCATGGCAAAGCCGGGCCGCGCGATCATGTAGGTCAGGGTGCGCTCATAGAAGCGCGGGCGGGTCCGCACCGCGGCCGAGGTCAAGGGTGATCTGCCGCCCGCAAACAGCGTGCCGATCACCGGAACGAAGATCAGCGCCATCACCAGCGAGGCGCCCAGCGTGAGGATCACCGTAAGCGGCAGGTAATACATGAACTGCCCCGCCGTGCCGGGCCAGAACAGCAGCGGCACGAACACCGCCAGTGTCGTTGCCGTGGACGCCGCTATGGGCCATGACATGCGCTGCGCCGCACCCAGAAAGGCCTGCCTGCGCGACATGCCCTCGGCTTGTAACCGCTCGGCGCGCTCGACCACCACAATGGCGCCATCCACCAGCATCCCGATCACCAGAATGAGGCCGAAAAGCACGACGATGTTCATCGTGGCGCCCAGCAGATGGAGCATCAGGATGCCGCCCAGGAACGCGCCGGGAATCGCAACCGAGATCAGCAGCGAGGCCCGCAGGCCCAGCGCCAGCAGCATGGTCAGCATCACCAAAAGCACGGCGGCGATGACATTGTTTTCCAGATCACTCAGCAGGCTCTGGATGTCTTCGGCCTGGTTCTGCAGGTAGCTGACCTGAATGGCATCGCCCCAGTCAGTGCTGGCAAGCGCCACCGCCGCCTGCACCCCGGCCACGGCGTCGATCACATTCGCGCCGGCCATCTTGCTGATGTCGAGCCCGATGGTGGGCTGGCCGTCGATGCGCGCGAAGCTTGTCGCGTCCTGATAGGTCTGGCGCACCTGTGCCACATCCTGCACGCGCACCACCGTGCCATTGCTGACCCGGACAGGCATGGCCAGCACGTCGCCTATCGTCTGGATCGTGCCGGGGATCGCAACCCCGATTCGCCCGGCACCGGTGTCGAACGCGCCGGCGGCGACAAGCTGGTTGTTGGCCCGCACCGCCTGCGAGATCTCGGACGAGGAAATACCGTAGGACTGCATCGCCAGCGGATTGATGACGATTTCAAGCAGATCCGCGCGGTCGCCCCTGAGATTGGCCTCCAATATGCCGCTCACGCTCTCGATGCGGCGTTCAAGATCGCGCGCAATGCGGATCAGCTCGCGTTCGGGCACATCGCCCGACAGCGCCACGGTCAGGATCGGAAAGAGCGAGAGATCGATCTCGCTCACGCGCAGTTCACCGGCGCCGTCGGGCAGGTTGGGCTGGGCGTTGTCGGCTTCGTCGCGCACATTCTGAAGGGCGGCCTGCTGGTCGAAACCCGCCTGAAACTCCAGCGTCATCGTCGCAAAGCCCTCGCCGGCCTGCCCGCTCATGCGGCGAAGGCCGGGCATGCTCTGGAACCGGCGCTCCATCGGTTCGATCAGCAGCCGGGCGCTGTCTTCGGCCGAAATGCCCGGATAGCCGACATTCACGATGAAGACCGGAATATCAACCTCGGGCGCGGCTTCCTTGGGTATGGTGACATAAGCATAGGCACCGGCGATCACGATGAGCGCGAGTGTCAGAAGAACGGTACGGACACGGCTGAAGGCGGCGGCGATCAGGGTGTGCACTATCGGGTCTCCTGCAGGGGGGCGTCGCTGGCGTTTTCTGCCGGGGCAGCCGGCGCGGCCGCGTCGATCCGTTCGCCGGCTTCGGCATCGCCGCCGCGCGGCGCCAGTTGCAGGAATTCCTCCGGGGTCTCGCGAACTTCGACCAGCTGACCGGGCGCCAGCGTGCCCTGGCTGATGGTCACGATCCGCGCCCGCTCGGGCAACCCTGCAACCCAGATGCCATCGGTGCGCGCCCGCACGATCTCGACCGGGGCAAAGACGATGCGATCATCCTCGTCGACGATGTGCAGGCCCAGCCGGCCGCGCTCGTCCAGCCGGCCCAGCGCCGCCGAGACCCGGTGCGCCGGCACCGTCTCGATGGGGATCGTCACCTCGGCGCTGAGGCCCGAGGGCAGCTCGCCATCGGGATTCGCGATCTCGACTTCGACGCGGAATGTGCGGGTGGCGGCATCGGCAACCGACGAGACGAAGCGGATTTCACCCTCGCGCTGTGTGCCACCGATGAAGGCCACCCGCGCGGGCATCCCGGTGCGAACGCCGGTGATGACGGTCTGCTGCACCTGCACCACCGCGATCAGCGGGTCGTTGTCAACGATCTCGAGCACCTCGCCGCCTGGCGAAAGATAGGCGCCCACATCCGCGATCACGCGGTTCACCACGCCGCTTATCGGGGCGCGAAGCTGCGTGTTGGCGATCTCCAGTTCGATGGCGCGCATCTCGGCCCTTGCGGCCTCGAGCTGGGCAAAGCGCATCTGGGCATCCGCATCGGTTCCGATCCCGCGCTCCAGCAATTGCCGGGCGGCATCATGGTCGCGTTGGGCGGCGGCAAGCTGCGCCTGCGCTCGCGCCAGCCGCGCCTCACGGTCCTCGACCGACAGCCTGACCAGCGTTTCGCCCACCTCGACCCGCGCGCCCTGCGAGACGATCGATTCAACTGTGCCGTCGGTGCGCGCGCGCAGGCGCGAAACCTGCACCGGCTCCACATCGCCATAAAGCACGAGTTCAAGCGTGATCGGCGCGGCCTCGCTCCAGCTCGCGGCAACCGTCGGGATCGTCGCCGCCACCCGCTGCGGCACCTGCGGCGGTTCGCGGGTCAGCATGCCGCTGCCGATCCAGCCCACGACAATGACGATGATCGCCACGAAGACGAGCGAGGTGGAGTTGATCAGACGCATGCGATTGTCCTTGTCTGCCCGTTGCGACCGTGCGGTGCCGCTTGATCGCCCTGCCCGCGATCCGGGGGCGGGGCGTCGCGTGGCGCATGGTCCCCCGCCGGTGTCAACCGAAATGCCTTATCCGGCTGAACAGGCCATCCCGGCGCGGGAAATGATGGTGACGCGCCGGGTCATGTGCGGGGTCCCTGGCGGCGGGCTGGGCTGGCTTCTGTGCGGCGGGCTGGTGCCGGAGGGGTTGCAAATGCTGCGCACAAACTATACCGTCCAGACGGTTTAGTCAATGCGCAGGATTCGCATGCCTCCCACACGCCTGCCCCGCCAACCCGCCGACACAAGGCGCCGCCTGCTTGAAGCAGCCGAAACGCTGGCTCGGCGGGTGGGTCCGGGCAATTTGTCGCTCGATGCCGTCGCGGCCGAGGCTCGCGTGTCGAAAGGCGGGCTGCTCTATCACTTCCCCTCAAAGGCAAAGTTGCTTGAGGCGCTGGTCGAACATCATTTGACCGGGCTCGACGCGGCGCTGCGCTCAAAGGAGGTCATCGCCCGGCCCAATGCCGCGATTACCGCCTATCTGGACCATTTCCTGCAAGATTTCGTGCGCCATAAACCGCCCGCGACCGGCCTGCTTGCGGCGCTTGCGGAAAACCCCCGGCTTCTTGATCCGGTCCGCGAATGGGAGCGCAATTTCTTCGAGCGAATCCGGGCCGATGCCAGCGACCCGAATTTCGCTACCATCGCCTTTCTGGCGATCCACGCCTTGCGGGCAATGAAGATGCTGGAAACCGAGGTGCTGGACGATGCCGAAGTCGAGGCGCTGATCGCCTGGCTGAGCCGCGAACTGCAAGATCGCGGGGTCAATGCCTGACCGAACGCATGCCGGTTCGGGCACTTGTCGTCAAACAACAAGGCCCGCCGGGTCATGCCCGCTGGGCGGGAATGCGTCCTGCCCGATCGCACTGTTCATGCTGAAGGGCGAGATCTTCTTTCACACCGGGCTGGGCGGCGCGGGCATTGCCACCATGTCAAACGCCTGAATTCAGGTTGCGCCCCTGCCCGGCCAACGGGGCACGGATACCTGTTGCATAGGGGGCATTGGGGGGAAAAAGCAGATCGGTCTCGGCGGCAACCCAGGCGCGGCCCCGGAACGTGGGGTTGATACCCTTTTCCTTGCCCGCCACATAATGCAGCCTGTAGCTGCTGCCGATGATGCTTTGCTGCACCCACTCATCGCCGGCGGCAAGCTGCCCGTCAGCGGCCATACACGCCAACAGGGCCGAAGTGCCCGTGCCGCAGGGCGAGCGGTCATAGCTGCCGCCGGGACAAAGCACGAAGTTGCGCGAATCGGCGGTGTCGGAAGGGCCAAGCAGAACGATGTGGTCTATCCATGCGCCATCTGCGCCGGTCCAGCCCTGTGCCTCCAGCGCGGCACGGATGCGCAATGCGGCATCGTTCAACCGCGCGACATTGGCGAATTCAAGCGCGCAGGGCAGATCGCGCGTGTTGAAAAACCAGTTGCCGCCCCATGCGATGTCACCCATGACCGACCCGATCCCTGCAACCTCGATGGTCACATCCTTGTGCAGCCCGTAACTTTCGACATTGATGACGCTGGCCTCGTGATCCGAATGCAATTCGACCGTCACCACCCCAACCGGTGTTTCCAGCCTGTGAACCCCGGGCCCGATCCGACCCAGATGCGCCAGTGTGATGGCCGTGCCGATGGACGCATGGCCGCACATGCCCAGGTTTTCCAAGGTGTTGAAATAGATCACGCCCGCGGCACAGTCCGGTTGCGCGGGCGGGACAAGCAATGCGGCAACCAGCGCCTCTGACCCGCGTGGCTCTCGCGCGACCGAGTTGCGAAATGCGCTGTGCGCGCGGCCACACTGCCGGCGCCCAGATCCGGCCCGCCCGATACGATAACACGCGTGGGTTCGCCTTCGGTATGGCTGTCGATCACGCGCATCGCAGGTTCTGCTCCAGCCGGTTCCCCCAATCCGCATACCAGCGGCGGAACAGGTCGAGCCGCGCTTCGGCAAAGCTGCGCTGGCTGGGGCTGAGCTGGTCGCTCGGGTTGATGTTGCGCGCGTATTCCTGCTCGCCCAGCACTGTCAGCAGATGCTTGTAATACAGCACCAGATCGTCGCCCTCGTCAAATGACGACACGACGCAAATCGCCTGATCGAGTTCCTGCGCACGCAGCCGGGCCTGCGCATTTCCGGCAGTGGCCTTGCGCGACAGATCGACCAGATGCAGCACCTCGCGCGGCAACACATTGCCAATGCCGGTAATGGAGCCGCGCGCGCCGTAATTGACGAAACCATCAACCACCATCGTATCAACGCCGACCTTCAGCGTGATGCCGTCATCCTGGCTGGTGATGAATTCCGACGTATAGCGCAAACCGGCGCGGCATGGGCCGCATGTGCGACAGCGCTGGCGGTGTTGCGCGCCCCCTGTGCCCTCTATCAGCCAAGCGGGCTGCCCTGCTGGTCAAAGCCAGGATCGACCGACGCCTTGAGCACCGGGTTCAGACGGTCACCGATTTCCCTCAGCGTTGCCGGTCATCACCAAATCGCGCATCGTGAGGCGGGCGCATGTTGACACGCCCTTGTCTGTCGTCGTGATCGCCTCTGGGCGGCGGTCAGATCGCCAAAGCCCTTCCTGTCAACCCGATGCCGTCAGCTCCTGGCGCACGATGCGGGCGCCGTCGGCCATTGCCTTCATCTTGCCGAAAGCCACATCGCGCGGCAGATACTTCAGCCCGCAATCGGGGGCGACAATCACCTTGTCGGCATCCACATGCGGCAGCGCACGACGGATGCGCGCGGCGATGGTTTCGGAGCTTTCGACCTGCGGGTCGGACAGATCAAGCACGCCCAGGATGATCGTCTTGCCGCGCAATTCCTCCAGCACCGAGGTATCGAGATTGGATTGCGCGGTCTCGATGCTGATCTGCTTGCACGAGCAGTTCCTGAGCTGCGGCAGGAAGGAATAGCCCTCGGGCCGTTCATGGATGATCGCCGCGTAGCCAAAGCAGATATGAACCGCCGTCGTGCCCTGCACACCATCAAGGGCGGTGTTGAGCGCATCCAGCCCGTATTCCTCGGCCGCCTCGGGGCGGGCCTGCATGTAGGGCTCGTCGATCTGCACCACATCGGCGCCGGCGGCGAACAGGTCCTCGATCTCCTCGCGCACGGCGCGGGCATAATCCATCGCCGCCTCGGCGAGCGTGGGATAATAGTCGTTCTGCGCCTGCTGGCTCATGGTGAAGGGGCCGGGCACGGTGATCTTGACCATCCGGTCGGTGTGGGCGCGCAGGAACTTCATGTCCTCGACCTCGACGGCATGCCGGCGCCGTATCGGCCCGACGATGCGCGGCACGGGGTTGGGGTGGCCCGAGCGGTCGAGTGCGGTGCCGGGGTTGTCGATATCCACACCGTCAAGCGCGGTGGCGAAGCGGTTGGAATAGCTCTCGCGCCGGATCTCGCCATCGGTGATGATGTCGAGCCCGGCCTCTTCCTGCGCGCGGATGGCCAGAAGCGTGGCGTCGTCCTGTGCCTCGGCAAGCCAGGGTTCGGGGATGCGCCACAATTCCTGCGCGCGGGTGCGCGGCGGAAAGCGCCCGGCCAGTTTTTCGCGGTCGATCAGCCAGTCGGGCTGGCAGTAGCTGCCGACGAGGGATGTGGGAAGAAGCATTGAGACCTCCTGTTTGCGGTGCATTGTGCGGATGCACGCTGCGCGTGGTGTAGCATTGATGCGCGCAGCGCCGGCGCGGCCCGGAATGACGCCCGCTGATGTGGTTTAACCGAAATAGTCGCGCGCCACACCCGCGGTGTCGAACAGATAGTCGCGGCTGGCGGTCAGCTCGCCGCGCAGCCGGTCGAGATCGACGCCCTGCAGCGCACCGCGCCACTTGCGCACCCGGCCCGCCACCAGCACCGTCTCGACATTCGAGCGGTCCATCAGCGTGACCACTGCGCCGGGGACGTTGTTGAGCGGCGAGACATTCACCGCCGTCGCATCCAGCAAGATGATGTCGGCTTGCTTGCCCGGGGTCAACGTGCCGGTGCGATCGAGCAGGCCCAGCCCCTCGGCGCCACCTACCGTCGCCGCGTGCAGCGCGTCGCGCGAGGTCAGCAGGCGCGGATATTCCTCGCCCGCCAGCGCCTTTTCATTGGCGAACATGCGCTGCAGCGTCATGTAGCTGCGCATCTGGGTGAACATCTCGGCGCACATCGTGCATTCGACATCCGAGGAAAGCGACACGCTCATGCCCAGATCGAGCGCAGCCTGGATGGGCGGGGTGCCGTGGCGCATCTGCATCTCGATCGGCACGGCAAGCGAGACATGCGCCCCGGCCTCGGCCGCACGGCGCCAGGCCATGTCGCTCATGCCGGTCATGTGGATGAAGATGTTGTCAGGCCCGAACGCCCCGGCCCGGGCCAGTTCGTCGAAGATCGGCGCCATGCCGAAGGTGCCCACCACATGCAGCGCGATGCGCAGGCCCAGATCTCGCCCGATCCGCCAGGCATCCTCGTAGCCCGGCAGATAGATTTCGCCGCCCATCACCATCGTCACCAGCCCGTCATCCGAGGCGAAATGCTCGTTGCGAATGCGCTCGGCGTCGCCCGGATAGCGGGCATCGTCGCCCCAGCCCTCGAAATAGCCGAAGACCGCGCGCCGCCCGGCATCGCGCAGGGCCTGGATGGCGGCATCGGAATGTTCGGGCGAGTGGTGAATCTGGCTGACATCCATCACCGTGGTCACGCCCGCATCGATCTGCGAGAGCGAGCCGAAAAGCTCGCTGATATAGACATCCTCGGGCCGGTAGACCATCGAGAGCTGTTGCAGGATGGTGTCGAAATAGTTCACCTCGTTCTCCGGGCGGCCATCATCGACAAGAATGCCATCGGCAAGGAAGCTGCGCAGCGCGGTTTCGAACTGGTGCAGATGCGTATCGACGAACCCGGGCATCACGATGCGGCCCGCGGCGTCGATCACCGCCGCATCGGGGGCGTCGATATCGGCGGCCACCTCGACGATGCGCGCGCCTTCAAGCAGCACATCGCCGGGGGCGAAATCGCCCACCTCGCGGTCCATCGAGAGCACATAGCCGCCCTTGATGAGCGTGCGCCGCCCGCTCTCGCCGATCCCCTGGGGCAGTTCCGCCGCCTGGGCGGCGGCGCCACTCGTGCCCGCCACAGTCCCCAGACCGATCGCGGCACCGGCACCGGCGCTCGCCTTCAGAAAATCGCGGCGTGATGCACCCTGCCCCGCCTGGGCTCTGGCGGCTTCTTCGCAAAGCTTGCACATGTCTTGTCCTCCTCCTTGCCCTCCTGCAATTTCGTATTGCGAAAATTCATGCGCATCCTATTCCGGCCAAGTGTGAGAAGCGGCGGCGGCGCCTTCCACCGCGGCGTGGAGTTCAGCGGCCGGTGAGAATTGAGGTCAGAACGGGGTAGCGGGTGACGGCCTCGCCGATACGGCTGGCCGCCAGGCGCAACTCGTGCAGGCGCTCATTCACCATCTTCTCGGGTGTCGTCAGACCGGAGTAACCCGAGGAATTGAGCGCGGCGACCGTGTTTCCGTCTGGCCCGCGCACCGGCACCGCAAGCGCCGTGATCCCGTAATCGAGCTGATCCACCGCCGTGGCATAACCTTGCCGGCGCACTTCTTCGATGATGTCGCGCAGCGCCTCGACCGACGTCACCGTAAGCGCGGTGAGCGCCTGTGGCTCGACGGTGGCAAAGTAGGATTCGAGCCTGACCTCATCGAGCCCGGCGAGCAGGACACGGCCCATCGATGTTGCATGCGCAGGATAGCGCGCACCCACCACGGCGCTGGCGCGGCGCGCGCGCTGGCGCGAGTGATGCGCGATATAGATCACGTCATGCACGTCGAGCGTGGCAACCGAGGCCGCATCGCCGAAAGTTTCCACCAGATGCCGCAATTCGGGCAGCATCAGCTCGTCGATCCGGGCAGCGAAATAGAAGGCCGAGCCAAGCCCCATCACCTTGGGCTGCAGATGAAAGCGCTTGCCCGACTGCCCGACATAGCCAAGCGCCTCGAGCGTGATCAGGCTGCGGCGCACGGCCGCGGGCGAGGCCTTTACGCGCCGCGCGATCTCGCTCAGCGTCATCTCGGGATGTGCGTTGTCAAACGCCTCGAGCACGGCAAGCCCCTTGGCCAACGCCTCGACGAATTCGGGGGGGCGGTTGGAAGAATCGATCACAGGGCCGGCTGTCGCCTCCATCGCGCTCACCCCTCGGGGGCCAGAACGAAGTCGAAATGAACCTTCGCATCGGGCCGGCGTTCGAGGGTGAAATCGAACTCTTCACCTTTCTTGACAGGCGCCAGCCTGGTGATCAACGACCTCCGCACACCGAAAACCGCGTCATTGTCGATATATTCGGTATTCTCGAAGAACAGTTCGGTGGTGATCGATCGCATCCCCGCGGCGCGAATGATGAAATGCAGATGCGCCGCGCGCCAGGCGTGCCGGTCGCCCGCGCGCAGCAGATCGCCTACCGGGCCGTCATAAGGCACGGTATAGGGCTTGGGCAGCACAGTGGTGTAGTAGTAGCGCCCCTGCTCGTCGGTGGTGAGCTTTCCGCGCAGGTCGTACTTGTCCTGGCCGCGCTCCTGTTCCTGAATCGGATAGGTGCCCGTGCTGTCAGCCTGCCAAGTATCGACAATGGCACCCGGCAATGGATTGCTCAGCGAGTCGCGCACGATGCCGTGCACCAGCACCGACACCCCCTCGCGCCCCTCGGCCAGATCGGCGCCCAGCGCCTTCTCAGGTGCGTCGTCCAGATAGAAAGGCCCCAGATTCGAGCCTTCGGTGGCGCCGCCGCGCGTGTTGATCATGTCCACCAGCGCCGACCAGCCCAGAACATCCGAGAGCAGGATGAACTCGTGCCGCTCGGGCGTGGAGATCTTGCCGCAATCATAGAGGAAGTTGAGGATCGTCATCCACTCGTCATGGGTGAGATTCACTTCGCGCGTGTAGTCGTGCAGATGCTCGATGAAGGTTTCCAGCAGAAACCTGAAGCGGCTTCCCTCCTCGGTGTTGAACGACTCCTTCACCGCGTCGGTGAGCGTGAACTGGTTGATATCCTTCATGAGCGCCTCCCTGCCGCTGTTCCCGGACGGACCGGGCCGAGATTTCGGTTGACGGCACGATAGGACAGGGACTATTTTCCGACAAGCGAAAAGTTATTCGCACAGCGAAAAATGATGCGGGGCAAGGAACGATGCGAATTGGCAAACAGGATCAACCATATACGGCCATTGCGACGTCGGATGCCGAGAGCATCACTGTACGCGGCCACGATCTGTGCGACGAACTGATCGGCAGAATCGATTTTTCCGATTATCTGTGGCTGCTGGTGATGGGTGAAAAGCCCGCCCCCCGACAGCGCGCGATGCTCGATGCCTGCCTGGTGGCCATTGCCGAACACGGGCTGGTGCCCAGCGTGCAGGCCGCTCGCATGACCCTGGCCGCCGCACCCGAGGCATGGCAGGGCGCGATGGCGGCGGGCATTCTGGGCATGGGCACCGTCGTTGCCGGCTCGACCGAAGTTGCCGGGCGCTATCTGGACGAAATCCGCCAGGCGGCCGATGCCGATGGCGGCAACGACAGAGCCGCGGTCATCGCCAGCCTGAAGGCGCTCAAGGCGCGCAAGGCCAAGGTGCCCGGCCTTGGCCACCCGCAGCATTCCGCCGGCGACCCGCGCGCCAACCGGCTGATGGAACTGGCCGACGAACACGGTGTCTCGGCCCGTTATGTGGGCATCCTGCGCATGTTGGGCGAGCATGCGCCCGAAATCATGGGGCGGGCCCTGCCGATCAATGTCTCGGGGGCGATTCCGGCGCTGATGCTCGATGCCGGCTGGTCGGTCGATGCGCTCAAGGCGGTGCCGCTGGTGGCGCGATCGGCCGGGCTTGCGGCGCATCTGCTTGAGGAAACCCAGCGCTCGATCGGTTTCATCCTGTCCCACCACGCCGATCAGGCGATCAGTTATGATGGCGCGAACGCTGCGCCACGCACGGGCAAGTGAGGCGCGCGAGATGGTGAAGATCCTGCGAAACATCCGCGTTGTCGAGCTGGGCACCTATATCACCGGGCCCGCCGCCTCGATGCATCTGGCCGATCTGGGTGCCGATGTCATCAAGGTCGAGCGCCCCGGCACCGGCGATCCGTTCCGCGCCTTCAAGGGCGGGCTCTATTCGCCGCATTTCCAGACCTACAACCGCAACAAGCGCTCCATCGCGCTGGATACCAAGAAAGCGGACGATCTGGCGCTCTTTCACGAACTGATCGCCAGCGCCGATGTCTTCGTTCAGAATTTCCGCCCCGGTGTGGCCGAGCGGCTGGGCGCCGGCGAGGATGCGCTGCGCGCGATCAACCCCGGGCTGATCTACTGCGCGATCTCGGGCTTCGGGCGCAGCGGCCCGTCGCGCGACCGGCCGGCCTATGACACGGTGGCGCAGGCGGCGTCGGGCTATCTGCGCCTGCTCACCCCGCCGGCCAATCCCCGCGTCATAGGGCCGGCGATTGCCGATGCGGTCACCGGGCAATATGCCGCGCTCGGCATCCTTGCCGCGATCATCGAGCGCGGCGAGACCGGCAAGGGGCGGCGGCTCGATATTTCGATGCTCGAGGCGATGAGCCATTTCAACCTCGACAGCTTCACGCATTACTACAGCGTCGGCGAGGTGATGGGCCCGCTGTCGCGGCCGACGGTTTCACAATCCTACACCTTCGAGTGCAGCGACGGGAAATGGATCGCCATTCACCTGTCCTCGCCGCAGAAATTCTGGGATGGGCTGCTGCAGGCGACCGGGCAGCAGCAACTGGCCGACGACCCCCGCTTTGGCGAAAGGCTGCAGCGGATCGACCATCAGGACGAGCTGATCGAGGTTATGACCCCGGTCTTCAAGACCTGCACGCGCGACGAATGGTGCGCACGGCTTCTCGCGGCCGAGGTGCCGCATTCACCGGCCTATGATTCCAACGAGGCGCTCGAAGACCCGCAGGCCAGGCATCTGCAGATCGCGGTCAGTGCGGACCACCCCGAGATGGGGCGCTTCACAACCGTCCGCGCGCCTTACGCCTTCGACGGCGAACCCGATCTCGCCGTCATGCCGCCGCCCGTTCTCGATGAGCATGGCGCGGAAATACGCGCCGCGCTGAAGCGGCGCAAATCCGGCTGACCACAGGGAGGACAACCGATGCCGGCTGACGAAACCCCGCCCCAGGCCTTGCCCAGGGCCGCTGTCATGGAGGCCAGCGCGGCGATGCTGCAAAAGCAGCTCTACGCCATCTTCACCAGCCCGACCGGCGATCTGGGCGCGGTGCTCGACAACATGGAAAGGCATCTCGCATTCCAGGTCGAACTGGAGCGCGAGGGCATCATGTTCGCCGCCGGGCCGCTGTGGAACGACGACGAGACCGAGTGGCACGGCGAGGGCATGGTGATCGTGCGCGCGGCCTCGCGTGACGAGGCGATCGCCATCGCAAGGCGCGATCCGATGCATCAATCCGGGGCGCGCAGCTTCAAGGTGCGCCCCTGGATGATCAATGAGGGCTCGATGACGTTCCGGCTCGACCTGTCGAGCCAGTCGCTGACGATGCTCTGAAGCCAAGGAAACCAAAGGGAGGAGAGAAAATGAACAGAACTCTGGGAGTGGCGCTGAGCGCCGCGATAGCCTTTCCCGCCGCCGCAGCCGCGCAGGAAACGATCAATCTGACCGTGGCCTCGAGCCATCCCACCGCGATTCCGTGGGTCGGCATGATCCAGACCCACTTCATGGCCGAGACCGACCGTATCCTCGCCGAGTCGGGCAATTACGAGATCGCGTGGCAAGAGGCCTTTGGCGGCCAGCTCTACGGCGCGATGGCCACGCTGACCTCGGTTCAGGACGGAATCACCGATATCGGCTGGGTGTTTTCCTATCTCGAAGCCGCGCGAATGCCGCTAAGCCAGGTGACGGCCTACACGCCGTTTTCCACCTCGAACCCGGTCACGCAACTGGAGGTGATGCGCGAACTCTACGATACCTTCCCCGCCTTTCGCGAGGAATGGGAGCAATACAATGTCCGGCTTCTGGGCATGACCGCCTCGGATAATTACGACATCTACACCAAGTCGCCGATAACCAGCCTGGACGATCTTTCGGGCCTGCGCCTTTCGGCGCCCGGGCCACTTGGCAACTGGCTGCGTGGCATCGGGGCAAATGCCGTCGACGGGGCGCTGACCACCTTCTACACCGACATCCAGACCGGCGTATCCGACGGCGTGGTGACGCTGGCGCTCGGCGCGCTGCCGGCGAGCCTCTACGAGGTTGCGCCCTATATCTCGCGCGTGCGCATCGGCACCGTGTTCTCGGGCGGCGTGGCGATCAATGGCGATGTCTGGAACACGCTGCCCGAAGAGGTTCAGGAAGCGATGCTTGCCGCCGGGCACCACTATTCCACCGCGCACGCCCAGGATCTGGTCGATCGCGAGGAATTCGCCATCGAACGCATGCAGGAAGTCGGCGCCGACCAGAATCCGCCTGTAACCGTTACCACCCTGCCCGCCGAGGAGCGCCAGCGCTGGGTCGACTCGCTGCCCGACCTTGCCGGCGAATGGGCCGAACAGGCCGAGGCGCGCGGCATCCCGGCGCGCGAGTTCCTCTCGGCCTATCTCGACGGGCTTCGCGAACGCGGCGATACGCCCGCGCGTGACTGGGACCAGTCCGACTGATGTCGAACGGCCCTGAAGACAACGACGGCTCGCCTCCCGGGGCGGGCCGCTCGCCCGAGCCGTTTATCGTGCGCGCATGGGCCGCGCTTGTCGACGGGCTGGCCGGGCTGGGCACGCTCATGATCGGTGGCCTGATGCTGATCATCTGCGCCGATATCGTGGTGCGCAACCTCATGGGCGGTTCGCTGCCGCTGGTTTCCGAACTCGGCGCACTGGCGCTGGTGATGATCGTCTATCTGCAACTCGCCACCACCATCCGCCACAACCGTCTGGTGCGCTCGGACATCGTGCTTTCCCTGCTCGGCGGGGTCGCGCCGCGCCTGCGCCTGGCGCTGGAAACCCTGTTCGACATCACGGGCCTGATCGTGATTGCACTCATTGCATGGGCCACGCTCGGCATTCTGGAGCGCGACATTCAGGTCGGCCAGTATATTGGCGTGACCGGCGTGCTCATCCTGCCCACATGGCCGTTTCGCGCACTCATCCTCTTGGGAACAACGGTGGCGGCGCTGCAATTCCTGTTCCAGTTACTTCACCGCCTGCGCCAGCTCGCGCGCGGCGACGGGCTGCAATCATGACGCCGCTGGATATCGGCATCCTTGCCGTCATCGCTTTGCTGCTGCTGATCCTGATCGGCATGCAGATCGGGGTGGCGATGCTCGCGGTCTCGCTGGCCGCGGTGGCCGCCATCCGCAACGAGACCGTGGCCATGCGCATGATCGGCTCGGTGGCCAATGATTCGCTCAACAACTACTTGTTCGCCGTCGTCCCGCTCTTCGTGCTGATGGGGCTCCTGGTCACGCAATCGGGCGTGGGCAAGGACACCTTCGACGTGTTCGAGCGGCTCATGCGCCGCCTGCGGGCGGGGCTTGGCATCGCCACGGTTTTCGCGAACGCCGTCTTCGCGGCCATCACCGGTGTTTCCATCGCCTCGGCCACGGTGTTCAGCCGCGTCGCCGTGCCCGAGATGCGCCGCCACGGATACACGGGAAAGTTCGCCACCGGCGTTGTCGCGGGAAGCTCGGTGCTGGGAATGCTGATCCCGCCCTCGCTGTTGATGATCGTCTATGCGGTGCTGGCCGAGGAATCGGTGGGGCGGATGTTCCTGGCCGGTGTCGGGCCGGGTATCCTGCTGGCGCTGGTCTTCTCGGCCACCATTCTTCTGCTGGCCTGGAAGCGGCCGGGATTCGTGTTCGAAACCGAGCCCGGCGAGGTGGTCAGCGGCGGCATCTCGGGCCTCGACGTGATGCGCAAATCGACCCCGATCATCGCGCTGGTCCTGCTTGTGCTGGGCGGGCTCTATGGCGGCTACTTCAACCCCACCGAGGCCGGCGCCGCCGGGGCGGCCGGCGCGCTTTTCATCGCGCTGATGCGACGGTCGCTGACCTTGCCGCGGTTCTGGCAACTCATGGTCGAGGCCGGGCGGATCACGGTGTCGGTGCTGTTTCTCATCATGGCTGCCACCTTCTTCAGCCGCATGCTCGCCATGTCTGGCCTGCCGCGCCAGCTTGCCGATCTGCTGCTCTCGGGGCCGATAGGCCCCTTCGGCTTCCTGCTGCTTTATCTGGGGCTGATCATCGTTCTGGGCTTCATCATCGATTCGATCTCGATCATGCTGATCGTGCTACCGATCGCCCTGCCCGTCGCCAATGCGGCCGGGTTCGACCTGATCTGGTTTGGCGTGATGACGGTGATCGCGGTCGAGATCGGGCTGCTGACACCGCCCTTCGGCCTGTCCGTCTATACCATCAAGGCGGCCCTTCAGGACAGAACCATCCCCGTGGGCGACATCTTCCGCGGCGCGCTTCCCTTCGTGGGGGCGATGTTCGTCACGCTGGCGATTCTGGGAATGTTCCCATCCATCGCAACCTGGCTGGCACGGCTTTGAAAACCACAGGAGAAGACCTCATGCCCGTAATCCTGGGGCTGTGCGGCAGTCTGCGCGCCGCATCGTCATCGGCCGCGCTGATGCGCACGCTTGCCGAACGTCTGGCACCGCGGGTCAGGCTTGAAATTGCCGATATCGCAGCATTGCCGCACTACAACGCCGATATAGAAGGCAACCCGCAGGTCGCCCGGCTGATCGAACAGATAAGTGCGGCGGACGGGTTGCTGTTCGTCACGCCCGAATACAACTACTCCGTCCCGGGCTTGCTGAAGAATGCGCTCGACTGGGCCTCGCGGCCGGCCTACAAATCGGTCTTCAAGGGCAAGCCGGCGCTGGTGATCTCGGTTTCGGGCGGGGCGCTGGGAGGCGTGCGCGCGCAGGCTCATCTGAAATATATCCTCAACGGGATGCTGGCGGTCAACCATGTGGGCCAGGAAATCGTTGTCACCCACGCCAACAGGAAAGTTGAGAACGGCCGCTTCACCGATGAGGCCACGCTCGATTTCGCGCTTGCAGAGCTGGACAGCTTCATCGCTTCCCTCAACGCCTGACGGCATGGGCCGCAACGAGATACGGTTTCACGCAGCCCCTCACGCGCAAACGCCGCTCAGGGGAAAGTGCTTGATGAACCGGCAAGATCGGGCGATCCTGCCACCAATCGGCGCGCCACATGGCGAATGTCGGGTTGTGACCTTGCAAGTCTTGTCACGGAGTATTCTGTCATGGCCCGGATTGCCGCCCTTCTCGCCCTGTTTCTGCTGATTCCGGGGGCCGTTTTCGCGGAAAACGCCGATGGCGACGCCTTTCAGCTCGGCGATGACGCCTTCATCGCAGGCGCGCGAATCACGCATGCTGCCCCGGGCATCGAGGATCTCTTCGCCGCCGGCGAAACCGCCGAGCTTGCCGCACCCATCGCCGGCTCCGCCCATATGGCCGCGCGCCGGGTGATCGTCTCGGAATCCGTTGGGCAGAATCTTTATGCCGCGGGCATGGATGTCCTGCTCGCCGCGCCGGTCGAGGGCAATGCAACCGTGGCCGGCTACTCGATCGACATTCGCGGCGCGATCGGCGGCAAGCTGCGCGCCAGCGGCGCCAATCTGACACTCGCGGCGCCGGTCGGCGGAACGGCCCTGCTGACCGGCGACAGGGTCGAGCTTTCCGCGGCCATCACCGGCGATGTGGTGGTGACGGCGCGGGAACTCGTCTTTGCCGAGGGGGCCAGCATCGGCGGCACGCTGCAGATCTACGCCGAAGACCCCGACGCCTTTTCCGTTCCCGCCACCGTCATCGAGCCGGGGCGCATTACCCGGCACCAGATCGAGGGGTGGGAAGGCCCCCCTTCTGTTTCGGCGGTGTTGCCCAGCTGGCGCGGCGTGATGCGGGGTTTCCTGTTCGCGGTTTTCGCCGTCGCCGTGATCGCCGCCCTCATCGCCGCCATTGCACCGGGCCCACTTGGCGACATGCGCCAGCGCCTGGTGGCGCGCCCCTTCGCCACGCTGGGCTGGGGGTTCCTGTCACTTTCGGCGCTGATCGGCAGCGGCATCGTGATCGGGCTGACGCTTGTCGGGCTGCTGGTCACGCCGGCGCTCATGGTCCTCGCCGTTGTGGCAGGCTTCGCGGGATATGTGGTGGGGGCCTACTGCCTTGGGGCGGGTATCCTGGCGCTTTTCCACGCCCGGCCCGAAGGCCCGGGCCTGCGCGCGCTCGCCGCCATTGTCGGGGTGGTGGTGGCAGCGCTGATCGGGCTGATTCCCTTCCTGGGCTGGCTGTTCGTGCTGGCGCTTGCGCTGGCGGGTCTCGGTGCGCTGATCATGAGCCTGTTCCGGCCATCCTTCTACGCCGCCGAGCAATCAGCTTCCTGAAACCAGGCCCTTCGCACCCGCACCCTCCACGCTCACCCGGGTGTCGCCGAGCGTTGTCTGGAACCAGCCATTCGCGCCTGCCGTTTTTCAGCGATCGATGCGAAAGCCGGGCTCTGGCGGGGTCTCGGCCTCGGTAACGAGAACATTCTTGACCTTCGCCGGCGGCGGCCCCTCATGCAGCGCCGCGACCAGCGCCTCGACCGCCTCGGCGGGCCCTGCGACGAGCGCCTCGACCGAACCATCCGGGCGGTTGCGAACCCAGCCCGAAACGCCGAGCGCCTGCGCCTGTTCCCGCGTCCATGCCCGAAACCAGACACCCTGCACGCGGCCGGTTACATGCACATGTCTCGCAATCATCGCCTTGCTCCATTCCTTCGATCATCTGCCTAAAGGTATCAGATGTTCAAGCTGCCCGATTTCTTCAACATTGTGCCGGATCCAGGCTCGCCCCATCGCCTCGGGAAAGACAAGGCGCCGGATCACGGCGTTGCATGCGTGACAGACCCAGGGCGTGTCGAGGCCGACGATCAGGCTAGAATGGCAACGCGCGCCCTCGATCCCGGCTTCGAAATCATGGGAGAGCCTGCTGACAACCTGACCAAGCACCCGCATCTCGAGCGTGAACCCCGTCCGGTCCAGACGGGTGACATCTTCCACGACATCAACCAGGTGGTTCATGTCCCGGCCAAAGGCCTCGACGATATGGTAGCGCGCACCTTCCTCTGCGATACCATTCGGCCCGGGGCGTGCCAGAGCCCAGTGAATATGATCGCGTGGATGCCAGGCGTGATAACGGGGCATGGTCGCCGGTCCGATAGCGATATCGCCCGCAATATGTCCGAACCACCAGCAAAGGTCATCGGGCACAAGACCGGGCAACTCGGCGTGATCGATCTGCATCACAAGGCGGCCGCAGCGGTCGATACTGACCGAGTGCCTGGCGAATTCAGGTTTGCGCAGGGGCCAGGGCAGGTTTCTGGTGGCTGGCAAAGCGTGTTTTCGTCGAAACATCGCAAGGGTTTCCAACAATGATTGCGTTCTGGTCTCCGCCGGCCGCGATCTGATGGCAGCTCCGGTCCCGGCACATCCCCCGCCCCGATCCTGTGTTCATCTGCACTGCCTTGCAAACGGCTCGGCTCGGTGGCGGCAGATCGCAACGAAGCCTATGCATCGACAGCAAGCCTGTAGTGACGATATACAAGATCATCGGGATCGGGCCGCTGGGCATGATGATCCGGCGTCGCCCCAAGCCGTTCTGCAAGATGGATTGACCTGCCGTTCCGGGGATCGATGTAGCTCACCAGCGTTTCGAGCTCGCGCACTTCCTTCGCCCATGCGCGCAGGGCCAAGGCGGCTTCATGGGCGTATCCATGGCCCTCTGCTTGCGGATACAGCAGCCAGCCCAGCTCCCATTCGGGGAACAACGGCCCGTAGTTAATGCCAACCTGTCCGAGGCACGCACCGGTTGCATCATGCTCGATCATCAGGGCGCCGACGCCGAAAAAGCTCCATTGAGCGTGATCGCTGCAAAACATCCCCCAGGCCATGGCGGGCGAAAACGGGCCGCCCATGTATCCGGCGCGATCTGAAGCCATGAAGCGGTGATAGCCATCCCAGTCATCGGCGCGCATCGCTCGCAGGGTCAGCCGTGAGGTTTTCAGCGTCGGGATCAGGTCCATCTCTGGTGCTTTCATGTTGGCTGTCGGGGGCGCGTTCTTGTGCCCGTGCTGCTGGCCTTTCCTGGCTCGCCCTTTGCCGCCGCGCCTGGCCCAAGATGGCGTGTCAGGATGGCATCGGCGATTTCACCCATGAGCCGCGCCGCGGTGGCGGTATCCCTGCCGGCAACATCGGTCAGCGAGATCAGCCCCTCGACCCCGGCCACCGTCGAGAGCGACGCCACCAGGTCGGCTTGTCTGGCGGGCGCAAGATCGTGCGGCATGTCGCGCAGTGCGCGTTTCATATAGGCCACCCGCCTTGCCCCCCTTGTGCGTGTTCCGCCCGGCGCGGTCACGGCATGAGACAGGTATTGGCGAAACGCGGTCTCGTTCTCCAGCGTCAGCCTGATCATCGCCGCCGTGATCGCACTCAGCCGTGACCGCAGGTCGGTGGTCCCGGCGGTGACTTCCTCATAGGGCGGAACCAGCGTGGCCAGGCCTGCCTCCAGCGTCAGCGCCTGCGGGTCGGAAAAGTAACGATAGGCCGTCGCACGCGAGATCCGGTGTTCGGCTGCCGCAGCGGCTACGGTGACGGCTTCGCCGCGCGCCAGCAGACGCCGCGCACCGTCAAGGATGGCATCGCGCGTGCGTTGTTTCTGGCTCGTTCGCTCGGTCGTATCCGACATTTTTTCATCCCGTTCATTTTCCATCTTGAGACAGGTGTCTCATCGTGATTATAGGCGTCTTACAGCGGGAATCAGTCCCGTCAAGGAGAAACCGATGTCAGCCTCACGCCACTATGATGTTTTTGGCCTTCTGCTCAGCTTCCGCATCCTGCCCGAGGAGGTGGATGGCAAGTTTGCCCTGATGGAGGCCATCGTGCCACCCGGGCTGGGCGCTCCGCCCAACGCCCACGCCGGAGAAACCGAAACCTTTCGCGTTCTGGAAGGCGAGTTCATGTTCATGATCGATGGTCACCCGGTCCCGGCGCATGCCGGCGACACGCTGGTGGTCCCCGATGGTGCGCCGCATGCCTTTCAATGCACGGGCCCGGCTCCGGGGCGGCTCTTGATCCTGAACGCGCCCGGTCGGATGCATGTTGATTTCTTCCGCGGTGTGGGGCGGCCGCTCGCCAATGACAGCGAACTGCCCGCGCCCCCGGATGGCCCGCCGGACATGGCGCGCGTGATGCAGATTGCGCAGGCCACGGGCATGACCCTTCTTCTGCCTGAGCAGGAGGGTGCGCGATGACACAATTCGACGCCCCGTTTCAGCCGACCTGCGTGCCGGGGCTTGCCCGGGTTCAGTTCCGCGCGGCAACGCTCTATCTGATGGCGGGGCTGGTGCTGGGCATAGTCATGGCAGCAAGCGGGAACTTCACGTTGAAAGGCGTGCATGGGCACCTTCATCTGCTCGGCTGGGTCACGCTTGCCTTGACAGGCGCTGTCTATACCGTGGTGCCCGATCTGGCCAAGGGTCGGCTGGCACGCTGGCATGTGATCCTGCACAATCTGGGGCTGCCAATCATGCTGATTGCGCTGGCCGCTTATCTGTCCGGCGTGGCCGCCGCGGAACCCGGGATCGCAGTCGGAGCGGTGCTCAGCACAATCGGCCTCGGGGCCTTTACCCTGGCAATCTGGCGCGCGCTCTGAGCGCGCCAGACCAGAACCGGCATTTCGATGGGGCGCGCCCTTCGACGGCCACTGTGCGATGCCTTTCTGTCGCTCGCTGCAGATGCTTGATACCTGTTTGCATCAGCAGCACCATGAACGTGGCGGAGGAGAAGCCACCTTTCGCTGCGCCCGGTCAACTGCTCAGCAATCCGCAGATCGGTATCGAGACGCGGATTGCCGAGCTTCATATGTCATTGAGCCCGCTCTTTTGTGCAGAGCCTTCGGGCCAGGGCCATTGACGGTTCATACGCTTCATCGCTTGCGCCCCGGCGGGCAGGCCGGCTAGGGTCGCGCAGCCAGATCACCACGAAAGGCCCGGACATGAGCGACACGCTGGATCCCGACGCGGTATACGATGCGCACCCTTCCATGTTTCGCAATCACCCCTTCGGCTTCATCCTTTCAGTGCTTCTGATCGCGGCCTTCGGGCTGGGGATCATCATCCTGCTGTGGTGGTATCTGCAGACACGGGCAACGCGGCTGCGACTGTCGGGGCGCGACATCCACCTGGAACGCGGGCTTTTGAACAAGGAACACATTGACCTCGACATCAGCCAGGTGCGTACCGTCCGCGTGAAGCAGTCACTCATCAACCGCATGCTTTCGACCGGCAAGATCGAGGTCTTCACCACCGGCGACAACCCGGAATTCACCGTTACCGGCATGCCCGACCCGAATTTCGTGCGCGATTTCATCCGAACGCGCATGCGTGCCGATCCGGATCAGGGAGGCTGAGCCGTGTCGCAAAGCGATCGGCGCGAACGCCGCCGCGCCCTGCGGCTCCTCCTGGGTCTTTCGGGGCTGGGGGCACTTCTGGCCGCGCTCGTCGTTCTGGGCGCGGCAACGGCGCTGCCGGGGCTGTCGGAATGGGTGGCGCAGACCTTCGATGACGGGATCGGCCTGCGCGCTGCTGCCATCATCGCCGCCATCGTCGCAGTGCTCCTGATGATCGTCTTCGCCATCGCCGCCGGCGACGGCATCATCGGCGAGATCCAGTTCATGATCCCCGGCTTCTTCCTGTTCTTCATCTTCTTCTGGCTGATGATCGCCTGGGTCTTTTGACAAGGCCCGGCAAGCCGGGCTGGCGGTTGTAATGGCCGGAACGTGCCAGGGGCCCCGCGGCGGCTGCGAAGAACGTCTTCTCGTTGCGCCGTGACCCGATGTCGGCTGTGGGCTCGGAAACTGACCTGACACTGCATTCAGCCGGCCGCGCAACGAGACCATCAATGCGTCCGGGGCGGCTTGGAATGTCACGGCGCGGCATTCATTTGTGGCGCATGCCGGGAAGCCGGAAATGGCCTCGGCTTTTTCAGGCGGGCCTCATCGTTGCACATGGTGAGCAACCGACGGATGCATGCGCAATTCTGCAAAGCTATCGGAACAGCCGGTCGCCATAGCGTTCTTCAAGCCCCGCATACATATGCGCGACGAAGTCGCCATAGCCATTGTAAAGCAAGGTCGGCCTGCGCTCGGGGCGGGCGAGGAACCCGACATCCGACTCGGTCCTGATGAACTGCTCCTCGGCCTGGCTCCAGCGGGGATGATCGATCTCGGGATTGACGTTTGCCCAGAATCCGTATTCCGCTCCCTGAACATCCCACCAGAAGGTTGTCGGCATCTCCTCGGTGAAGGTAAAGCGCACGATCCCCTTGATGCTCTTGAAGCCGTATTTCCAGGGAACCACCAGCCTGAGCGGCGAACCGTTCTGCTGGGCCAGTGGCTGGCCGTAGGCGCCGGTGCCCAGAAAGGCAAGCTCGTTGGTCGCCTCCTCGATCGTCAGCGCCTCGATATAGGGCCAGGGATACCAGCCCGCGCGCTGGCCGGGCGCGACCTCGGGGTCATTGAAGGTTTCCATGCGGACATATCGGGCGCTCGCAAGCGGTCTGGCAAGTTCGACGAGGGCGCGCATGGGAAAGCCGGTCCACGGCACGGCCATCGACCAGGCTTCAACACAGCGCAGCCGGTATAGCCGTTCTTCAAGCTCGACCTGCGCCAGCAAATCGTCGATGTCGATCTGGCGTTCCTGTTCAACCAGCCCGTCAATCACCACCGTCCAGGGCCGCACAGGCAGGTTCCTGGCCTCGCGCCAGATCGACTTGGATGTGCCGAACTCGTAATAGTTGGTGTATCGGGCGAACACCGCTTCATCGGTCAGCGGCCGATCAAGCGCGAAGCTGTCGTTGCGCGCAACCGGATAGAGGTTGATCGACGGATCACCCTCGGGTGGGCCGGCGGCAGCCTCGGCGCCTTGCGGGGAGAGCGCTGCGCCGCCCATGGCCGCCGCGACCCCGGCAGCGGCGGATTTCAGCAGGTGCCGGCGATTGAGGAATACCGCCTCGTCGGTTGCCTCAGCCTCGGGAATCTCCCAGTCGCGACGACGTTTGATCAACATGGTGCTGCCTCCTTATCCGAACGGATTACCCCGCCTATGCCGCAACCGGCGCGTGCGGCAGGCCCTCCCGGGGACAAGCCTCGCCCCCTGCCCCGCAAGGAATGCCCACCGTCCCGCCGGCCTAGAATATATCCGGCCAGCGCTCATCGGCTGCCTCGATATAGGCGTCCCTGTTGGCCTGCCAACGCCGGTGAATGCCGTGCGAAAAGTTGAGAAACAGCCTGCCATCGACAATGCTCCAGGCATCGGCGATCGTCGTGGCGGTGTAGCCGCGCGCCGCCGCCCATGCGCACCAGCCGCCATATTGCGGCGCATAGGCTTCGGGATCTGCGGCGAACATGTCGCGGTGTTCGGCATTGGTGAACAACCAGGTCGCGCCCATCCATTCATGGGCATGCTCAGACGATCCCCGGGTGGGTTCGCCAAGGGTGAAATAGGCAACCGGGTCCGTCCCGCCAATGGCGTAGCCATCGCGTTCGAAGATCTGCTCGGCGGTCGCCGCCGTGGCCAGCGGCATCATCCACAGCGCGGCGACAAGGGTCAGGGCCAAAATGCGCAAGGTTTTCATGATCGCCTCCAGGGCTGCGCGTTTCATTGCCAGTCTCAAGATGCGGCCGGGCTTTGCGCCATGACCGGCCTGCGCCGGATCGCCCGCATCGGACAGAAGCACACGCTACAGGGCTTGCATATCGTAGCGTCAAACCCCGCTTAAAGATTCGGTAAAACAGATCACTCTCGCGTGACCCGATGCGCTTGCGCTGCCAGCCGGGGCAGCTTGACCCAGATCCGGGTCCAGCCTTCCCGGCTTTCAGCCCCCACCGTGCCGCCATGCGCCTCGGCAAGGCCCTTCACGATTGCCAGACCGATCCCCGCCCCGCCCCGTTCGCGCGAGCGCGACTTCTCGGCGCGATAGAAACGCTCGAAAATGCGCGACATATCGTCGGGCGCGATGCCCGGGCCGGTATTGGCAACTTCGATCAGATGCCGCGCACCTTCCCCTTTGCTGCTGATCCGAACCTTTCCGCCGACCGGGGTGAAGCGGCAGGCATTCTCAAGAAGATTGCGCAGGATCTGCGACAGCTTGTCGGGGTCGGCCGTGAGCCGGCGCGCATCCGGGCTGATCATGATCTTAAAGCTCAGCTCTCTCGCCTCGATCGTCGAACGCTGAAGCGCAACCAAGCGATCAACTAGATGCGACAGGTCGATGTCTTCCAGGCGTAATTCGATCTCTGAGGCATCGACCTGACTCAATTGATGCAAGTCGTCGACCAGCCTTTCCAGCCGCACCACCTCGCTATGCAGCATGTCCAGCGTCGCCGGCGAGGGCGCCACCACCCCGTCGGCGAAGCCTTCGAGATAGCCGCGCAGATTGGTCAGCGGCGTGCGCAGCTCATGGGCGACATCCGCGACGAGGCGTCTTCGCAGCTCCTCGGTATGCGCCAGGCTGTCAGCCATGGAATTGAGCGCATGCGCCAGCTCGGCCAGTTCATCGCGCGTGGTCACCGCGACGCGCGCATCATAGTCGCCATCGGACAAACGCTGCGTGGCATCCTGCATCGCGCGCAACGGCTTGAGCACCTGACGCGTCAGAACGAAGGAAAGCAGGATCGCCAGCCCGACCGCCACCGCGATGGCACTGAGCATGTAGCGGTGCACGGCATCCACGAACATGGCATGGGTGTCTGCCGGAGAAATGCTGTATTCCTCCATCAGCGTGGTGAAATAGTCGGCTGCAAGAATGTCGATCGCCACCCAGACCACGCCCATCGCCACGAATATGGCGGGCAGGTTCACGATCAGCAGTTTCAACAACAGCGTTGTGCGCATGGCCTTCCGGGATGAATTGCCAACCGATCGGGTTACGGGTCTTCGCTGAAGCAATAGCCAACCCCCCGCACTGTGCAGACCAGTCGCGGCGCGGCCGGATCACGCTCGATCTTCTGACGCAGTTTGCCGACATGCACATCGACCACGCGGTCCACCACGGCCGTTTCCTGCTCGTAGATCCGTTCGATAAGCAACTGGCGCGAAAAAACGTGTCCCGGCGCCTGCATCAGGATCTCGAGCAGCCGAAACTCGAACCGGGTCAGCGCCAGGCGCTCGCCATCGCGGGTCACGACATGTCTGGCAGGGTCAAGCTCCAGCCCGCCCCGGCGCAGCACCCTTGACGCCTTCGGGGCGCCGGCCGCTGCAAGGCTGCGCCGGCGGATCGCCTTCACCCGCTCGACCAGTTCGCGCGGCGAGAACGGCTTCACCACATAATCATCCGCCCCGACCTTGAACCCGGCCACGCGGTCGATCTCGTCCTTCTGGGCGGTCAGGATGAGAATGGGCACATCCGAGATTCGGCGCAACTCCCGCGCAACTTCCCAGCCATCCATTTCCGGCAGCAGCAGATCAAGAATGACGAAATCGACGGGCCTGTCTTGCGCCAGTTCGAGCGCGGTGCGCCCGTCAGCGGCGCTCACGGTCTGAAAGCCGGCGCTGGCCAGATAGGTTTCGATCAAGGCGCGGATGTTCGGATCATCCTCGACGACGAGAATTGAGCACGACTCGCCATGGGTCATCGCTTGCCTTTCCTACGGCCGAGCCGACGAGCATGAGACAGGCTGGCATCACCTGAGCATTCGCGACACGCGTCCTTTCCGCCCCTCATTTCCCTAGCCTCGGCAGAGTTTAGGAAGTCATGGACAGGCAAGTCAACGGCGCGGGCGGCGCGCGCAATCGCCTTGTGGCCCGGTCGCAAGTGGCCCGGGAGCCTTGCCTGAGTGCATTGCGGCCTGCGCGGCCGGGGCCGCCGAGTACACGCCGATGTGAGGCGGTTTATGGAATCTTTATCCGCGCTTTATCCGCATCATGCACCCGGCCGTTAGCGTTTGGCAGCGCAGGGCATGAGGGCGTGCATCGGCGGCTCTCATGAACGGCGCTTGAAAGCAATCGAACCAAAAGGATCAAGAAATGACGTATTCCATGACCACCATGACATCCGCGGCGGCACTGGCACTGGCGCTGAGTTCGGCGGCGGCACTGGCCGGGACAGCTCAGACACAATCGGCGTTTGAAACCGCCACGCCCGCACCGGCCTACTTGCTGTTGGCATCCGGCAACGGCGACATGATGGATGGCGACATGACGGACGATGAGACGATGGACGACGACATGATGATGGAAGACGAGGGGATGATGGATGATTGCGAGGTGATGGAGGGGGACGAAGTGCCGGAAGAGTGCGAGATGATGGACGGGGACGACATGATGGAAGAGGAGGAAATGTAGCCTGCGTGCCCCTGTCGCCACGGCCGGGATTGGCGGCGCCCCGGAGGTGCCAACGCCTTCCCTCCCCGGCCTCAGGCGCGAAGATGGTAAAATGCCGGCATCGCTGATAACTTGATCAAGGCTTGCACAGGCAAATGGACCCGAGCATCGTGAACACTCGCTCACATACATCTGTCTTGCGGTGGCTGGTGCGTCTGGGGGCACTGCTCGCCCTGGCGGTCGCGCTGGCCACCCTGGGCCTGTTGGCGGCGGGCTACCTTGGCGGGGTGGACATCATGCAGCCGCTGGGGGGGCTCTGGTTTGCGGTCGATGCCGGCAGCCTCAACGCAATGCAGGTGGTGATCGAGCGCCATATCTGGCCGCCATTGTGGAGCCGCGCCGTGTTTCCGGTGCTCAATACCTCGGCGCCACTGGTCGCGCTGTTCAGCAGCCTGGCGGCGATTGTCCTGCTCTGGCTCGGCTGGCGCCGGCACTCGTAGTCAGACCTGCGGCACAGCACCAACCTGTCAGCGCCGGGGCTGTCCTCCACCGGGGACGATCCGGCACTCGGTGATCTGGACAATCTGCTGGCCCCTGCCGTGATTATGCAACTTGCCTAAACTTTCCCTTGGGCACCAGTTTCGGGCACGGAATACCCCAACTCGATCATCTTCTCTCGCATCACGAATTTCTGCGGCTTGCCGGTTGCGGTGACCGGCAATTCGGGCACGATTAGAATGTGCCTGGGGATCTTGAAATGCGCGATCTGGCCAGCACAATAAGCGCGCAATTCCTCTTCGGTGGGGGCCATGCCGGGCGCCGCCACCACCCAGGCGCAGACCACTTCGCCCAGCTTGCTGTCGGGGATGCCGAAGACCTGCACCTGCGCAACCTTGGGATGGCGATAGAGAAATTCCTCGATCTCGCGCGGATAGATGTTCTCGCCACCGCGGATGATCATGTCCTTGACGCGCCCGACGATGCGGCAGAACCCGGCCTCGTCCAGCGTGGCCAGATCGCCGGTATGCATCCAGCCGTCCCTGATTGCCTCGGCAGTCAGTTGAGGCTCGTCCCAATAGCCCTTCATGACCGAATAGCCGCGCGTGCAAAGCTCGCCGGATTCGCCGACGGGCAGGATGGTGCCGTCCGCCCCGACGATCTTGGCCTCGAGATGCGGTTGGATGCGCCCGACCGTGGCGCAGCGCTCCCCGACCGTGTCATCGACGAAGCTCTGGAACGACACCGGCGAGGTTTCGGTCATGCCGTAGCAGATGGTGACCTCGGACATGTTCATGCGGTTGTTGACATCCTCCATCACCTGGATCGGACAGGGGGCACCGGCCATGATGCCCGTGCGCAGCGCGCCAAGATCGCGCGGCTGTGCCGTCTGTGCCTCGAGCATCGCCGTGAACATGGTCGGCACGCCGTAAAGCGCCGTGCAACGCTCTGCCGCAATGGCGTCGAGCGTGGCCTGCGCCTCGAACCCCTCGCCCGGAAAGACCATGGCCGCGCCCTTGCTGGTGCAGCCCAGAACGCCCATGACCATGCCGAAACAGTGGTAAAGCGGCACCGGAATGCACAGCCGGTCGGCCTCGGTCAGGCGGATGCGATCGGTCACGAAGCCCGCATTGTTGACTATGTTGTAATGGCTGAGCGTGGCCCCCTTTGGCGCGCCGGTCGTGCCCGAGGTGAACTGGATATTGATCGCATCATCGGGGCTGAGGGTTGCATCCACCGCCTCGAGCCGTAATTGCTGCGCCGGGCCGCCCAGCCGCGCAAGCTCATCGAAGGAAAACGCCCCCGGACCGGGGTTTTCCGACATCACCACCACCGCGCGCAAGGCCGGCAGCCGCGCCGCATTCAGCCGCCCCGGCGTGGCCTTCTCCATCTCGGGCGCAAGCTCGCGCAGCATCCGCAGATACTCGGACGACTTGAACCGCTCGGCCAGCACCAGCGCGGTGCAACCGACCTTTTGCAACGCGAATTCAAGCTCGGCGCGCTGGTAGGCGGGGTTGATGTTGACCAGGATCGCACCGATCCGCGCGGTTGCGAATTGCGTCAGCAACCATTCAACGCGGTTCGGCGACCAGATGCCGACGCGGTCGCCCTTGCCCAGCCCGAGCGCCAGAAAGCCGGTCGCCAGCGCATCCACGCGCCGGTCGAGGTCATACCAGCTCAGGCGTTCGCCCTGCGCGTAAAAAATCGCGGCATCGCGCGGGCCGTATCGGGCAACGCTCTCGCGCAGCAATTGCGAGATGGTGATGTAGCGCAAGGGCTGCGCGCGGTTTCCCGCGACATAGGAATGCCCATCCTGTGGGCGCAGCGCGTCGCGGCCCTGTTCACCGCGATCAGCCAGAAACGGCGACGACAGCCGCCCCGCAAGGCTTTCATTCAGGATCGACATTGCCCGCTCCCCCTCGTGACAGCTACATGCTGCGCCAGTCCCCGCTTTGCTCAAAGGCATGGGCCGCCTGATAGATCACCATCTCGTTGTAGAATTTCGACACCAGCATCACACCGATCGGCAGCCCCTCGCTCAGCCCGCAGGGCAGAGACATCGCCGGCAGCCCCGTCGCGTTGTAGGGCGCGGTATTGCCCACCATTTCAAAGGCGCGCCGGATATACTCGGCAATCGAGCAATCGGCCGCCGGGATGGGCTGCGGCTTCATCGGCATGGTGGGCATCAGCAGCAGATCGACCCCGTGCAGCGCTTGCAGGTATTTCTGCGTCACGGCGCGCATCATGTTCTGCGCCTTGCCGTAGAACCGGCCGCGATACTGGGTCTGGAAATATTCGCCAAGAAACATGCAGACCTTCAGCGAATGGCTCAGCTCATCCGCCCGGCTGCGCCAGGTGCCTACATGGTCGGTCAGCGACGGCAGGAACAGCCCGCGATAGTTGGTGCCCGCGGCATTGCCGTGCATCATCTGGTCCTGCAGCCCCTCGACAGTGATCGGCAACCACAGATCGGCGGCGATGTTGTGCTCTTCCAGCGAGATATCGACCAGTTCCGCGCCCAGGCTGGCAAACCGTTCCGCCGCTGCGCGCACCTTGGCATCGACATCGGGTTCGCTTTCGGCCCGGCCGAACCCCTGCTTCAGAATGCCGATGCGCAGCCCCCGGCAGCCGCGCCCCAAGGCTTCGGTATAGCGGTAGGTGCGCGGTTTGTACTGGCGCGGGTCGAGCCCGTCCTCGCCGGCGATCACTTCCAGCATGAGCGCGTTGTCAGCCACCGTCTGGGTCATCGGCCCGGCATGGTCGATGGTCTGCTCGATCGGCACGATGCCGCTATAGGGCACCAGACCATGCGTCGGCTTCATCCCGTAGATGCCGCATTTCGAGGCCGGCATGCGGATCGATCCGCCCTGATCGCCGCCGATGCCCATATCCGCCTCGCCGGTCGCCACCAGAACCGCCGTGCCCCCGGATGAGCCGCCCGCGGAATGGCCGTATTTCCAGGGGTTGTGGATAGGGCCCGTGGCATTGGTGTGCGAGCCACCCGAAAGGCAGAAATTCTCGCAATGCGCCTTGCCAACGATCACCGCACCGGCATCCAGCAGGCGGGTCACGACGGTTGCGTCGATCTCGGGCGTGTAGCCCTCGAGTATTGCCGAGCCGTTCATCATCGGCACCCCGGCCAGCGCCACATTGTCCTTCAGCACGATGCGCTTGCCGCGCAGGGGGCCATCCACCGCGCCATGCACCTCGGTCTTGTAATACCAGGCATTGAGCGGGTTTTCCGACGGGCCGGGCCGATAGCCCGGATTGCGCGGATAGCGCGTGACCGGCAGATTGTCGGGCGCGGCGTTCACGCGGTCATAGGTCTGGATATACCCTTCCATGACCGCCGCGAACTGGCCGAGCTCGTCATCGCTCATCGACATGTTGAACCGGTCGGCCATTGCGCGCATCTGGGCATGGCTGGGTCGTTTCACGCTCATTCTGGTCACCTGCGGAAAGGTCAGATCTGGGGCGGCGGCGGTGGGCGGGGAGTGCCGCGCCGGCGTCGGCTAGGGCGCCAATACCGGCGCGGGCGCCCCCCCCGGACGCGGCCCGGGGGGGGGGGGGC
>JAFIEG010000023.1 GCA_020832665.1 Pararhodobacter sp.
CCCCCCCCCCCCCGCCCCCCCCGCGCCGCGCCCCCCCACCCCCCCCCCCCCCCCCCCCCCCCCCCCCCCCCCCCGGGGGGGGGCCCCCCCCCCGGCCCGGCGGGGGGCGACCGGGGATGCGCGAATCGCCCATCCTACGGGGCGCTGGCCCGGGGGGCGGGGGATGGCGCAATCGCGCATTCTTCAGGGCTTTGCCCGTGCTGTCGGCACGGGCTGACTTGCAGGTCAGGGTATCGGAGCCGATCAAAAGGTTCGGAACCCATTCGCTTGCCGGGTAGCCTGATCGAAACGCGCGGGCATCGACAGCCTGGCCGGGTGCGAAGGCGCGCGCTGCGCCGATGGCACGTCATTGGCGTGACCGGGGCGATTGGGTACACCGGCCAGGGCATTGGGACCGATCAGGCGGATTTCGCATCAGCGCGGACGCTTCGCCGCAGCTGGCTGATTGGCGACAATCACGTTCAGGCTCCGGTGCGGGTAAAACCGCAAGGCGCGCCGCCTGATTGATCGCGCGCCTGAACGCGAGCCTGGGGCAATGCGCGCGGCTGGCCTGGTGCCGGAACTGGTTGGCAGTTCAGCGCACCAGCAGTTCGGCATGCAGCGCCCCGGCGGCGTTGATCGTGTTCAGGATGTCGATCATGTCGCGCGGGCCGACCCCCAGCGCGTTGAGCCCCGCCACCAGTTCGGCCAGCGAGGTGCCGCCATCGACCTCGGCAAGGCCAGTGCCGGGCCGGGGTTCAATCTCGGCGCGGCTGCGCGGCACCACGACCGTCTCGCCGCGCGCGAAGGGGTTGGGCTGCACCGCGATGGGGGTTTCCTCGACACGCAATGTCAGCCCGCCCTGGGCAACGGCGACGCGGCTGATGCGCACTTCCTCGCCCATCACGATCGTGCCCGAGCGCTGATCGACGACCACGCGCGCGCGCCGGCCGGGCGAGACGACGAGATTCTCGATCTCGCCCAGCGCATGGGCGGCCGAGGCCCGGCGCGTGGCCTCGACATCCAGCACCACCGTGCCCGGGTCCTGCATCACCGCGACGGCGCGCCCGAAATGGTTGTTGACCGTCTGCTCGATGCGCATGGCGGTGGTGAAATCGGCGTCGCGCAATGCCAGCCTGATTTCGCGCAGCGAAGCCAGCGCGAATTCGACCTCGCGCTCGACGCGCGCGCCACCGGGTATGGAGCCCGAGGTGGGCACGCCCTGCACCGTCTGCGCCGCCTCGCCGCGTGCCGCGGCGCCGCCGGCAATGACCGCGCCCTGGCCGACGGCATAGATCTGCCCGTCGGCGCCGTTGAGCGGGGTCATCACCAATGTGCCGCCCAGCAGGCTGGAGGCATCGCCGATGGCCGCGACCGAGACATCGATCCGCGAGCCGGTACGCGCGAAGGGCGGCAGGGTGGCGGTGACCAGCACGGCCGCAACATTGCGCGCGCGAAACTGCTCGCCGGTGACATTGACCCCCAGCCGCTCGAGGATGCTTGACATGATGTCTTCGGTGAAGGGGGCGTTGCGCATGCCGTCGCCGGTTCCGTCGAGACCGACAACCAGGCCGTAGCCGATCAGCTCGTTGCCGCGCACGCCGTCGAATTCGACCAGATCCTTGATGCGGACATTGGCCGCAGCCGGGGCCCAGAGAAGCGACAGCATGAGCGCGAGCATCGCCACCATCGCGGCGGTAGCGGTGGCGCTGCGCCCGGCAAAGGCATTGGTGCCGCTTCGAAGCCCGGGCCGGGGCCGGCCATGGCCGTTGCAGCGAGCACGGTCAGCCCGGGTTGCGGGGCAGGGGCGGGACCTGTGCATCATCTGAGGAACTCCGTGAGCGACAGCCGCGACAGCCGCGCGGTGACCATGTAGAGGCTCTCAAGCTGGCCGCGCGCCTGTTCGAGCCGGGTGGCGGCGGCGTAGGAGTCGGCCCCGATCATGGTTTCGCGGGCCAGGACCAGCGCGTCATGTTCGCCCTGCAACCGTGTCTTCTGTTGCGCGAGATCGGCCTGGGCGAAGCCAATCTTGCCGCCGAGCGCGGCCATTGCCGCGGTGGCTTCATTGAGCGCGGTGGCGGCGTCGAGCGCCAGGGCGCGGCGTTCGTCGGCATCGGTGGGCGCCGCCTGCGTGCCCAGGATGCTTGCCATCGACAGCGCCATCAGCGACCGGCGAATGGCCGGGTCGGCGGCTGTCGGCAGCGATGGCTGCGGTTGGCCCGATGGCGCCAACCCGTTGGCTGCGGGCGGGCCGCCGGCATAGATATCGGAGAGGAAGCCGCCGGCATCATCCATGAAGAAGGTCTCGAGCGCCGCCTTGATCTCGGCGGCATCCTGCAGGCCGGCGACGGCCGCTTCGGCCGCTTCAAGGATGGCCTGGCCTGATGGAAGCGGCGGGCGGTCGGTTCTCGTGCCGGCAAACAGCGCCTGGCCAGCGACGCTCTGATTCAGCGCCGCGGTCAGCCCCTCCAGTGCGGGGCGGGCGCCGCGATCGGCAATCGCCTCCTCGCCCGGCGTATTCACCGGCAGACGCAACTGCGCGGCGATCTCGTCGCCCTGATCGAGAAAGACCTGCAACCCGGCCTGCGCCGCATCGAGCCGTGCCTGCCGCTGCCCGAGACTACGCTCGATGCTATCGATCCGGCCCAGCCGGTGCTCGACGGCGGCGAGGGGGGCGAGGTTGCCCTTGAGCTGGCGCTGCGGCGAGGCGACGCGCCCGGTCGTCACCTCATGGGAAAGCCGCTGAAGCTCGTTGCGCAGGCGCACGCCGCGACTGTGCATCTCGTGCGGCAGGGCGAGCGAGCCCAGGGATTGCCAGGTCATGATCAGATCTCCAGAAGGCGGCGCAGCAGGTCATCGGCGACCTGCATCACGCGGGCATTGGCGGCATAGGCCTTTTCCAGGGTCATCAGGCGCTGCAATTCGCCATCGGTATCGACCCCGCCTGCGAGCATCCGCTCGAACAGCGTGTCATGCCGGCTCTGGGCGAAACCACCGCGCATCTCGGCGGCGTGGCGGCTTTGCCCGAAAGTTCCGACCAGCTGGCCGGCATGGCCCGCCAGGCTGCGCGCGGCGCCGCCGCCAGTGGCCGCGAGCGGTGCCTCGATCGCGTCGAGCAGGCGCATGAGCTGCGCGGGATCGCCCACCTCCAGGCCGGGAGCAGTGGCGCCAAGCCCGTCGCGCAGGCGCCAGTATTCGCCCCCGCCGGCCGGGGTCAGGGCATCGTTCAGCGCCACCCGGCCGGCCAGCCCGGGCGCGGGTGGGGTGTCGGGGACGCCGCCAGCATCGGTAAACAGCCCCGGCGCGCCGTCCGGCAGCGAGGGGTCGGTTGCCGGGTCAGCGAAACGGGCGATCAATTCGGCGGCGAATTGATCGAGCTGGCTCTGCGCCGCGGGGGCATGGCTGTCACGGATGGCAAAATGCGCGCCCAGCCGGCCGCCGCCAATCGGCGCCCCGGGACCGCTCGGCACTGGTTGGCCATCAAGGGTGAGGCCCGAGAGCTGGCCATCGGCCAGGCTCATGGCGGCGGTGATCGGTGCGCTGGGCTGAAAGCCGATCTGCATCGGCTGCGTGCCGTCGAGCAGCATCTGGCCGCCGGCGGTATAGAGCGCGAGCCGACCATCGGGGCGCAGCTGCTCGCGCAGCGGCACGATGTCGGACAGCTCGGTGACCAGCATCTCGCGCTTCTCGACAAGATCGAGCGCCGGGTCGCCGCCAGCCTGGCGGCGCAGTATGTCGGTGTTGAGCCGGGCAACCTCGCCAAGGCCGCGATTGAGGGTTTCGACATCACCAGCGATGGCGGCATCGGCCGCCTGGCGTTGCGAGCGGATATCCTCCGAGGCGTCGTTCAGCGCGCCGGCAAGTGAACCGGCTGCCCGCGCCGCGCTGGCGAGCAGGTAATCGAGATCGGGGCGGTCGGCGGCATCGGCCAGCGCGTTTTCAAGAGCGGTGATGCGCCCGGCAAGCGAATTGCCATCGCCCGCCTCGCCGAGCGCCTCGGCGAGGCGCTCCCAGAAAGCGGTCTCGGCCCCGGCGGCGGCCGTTTCGGCGCCTGACTGGCGCAGCATGCCGGCCAGCGCCGGATCGTCCTGGCGGTGGATGCCGGTGATGCGCACGCCGCCCTGGCTGCCGGCGGCGCTGGCCAGCGCCAGCCGACGCGGTGCGTAACCCTCGACCATGGCATTGGCGATGTTCGAGGAGGCAAGCTGCACGCCGCGCGCCGAGGCCTGCAGCCCGCTCATGGCATTGGCGATCGAGAGATTCAGACTCATCGCTTCATCCGATCAAAAGGGAGGTGGAAGGATCAGCGCTTCAGATTGGCGGTTTCCTGAAGCATCTCGTCCACGGTCTGGATTACCTTGGCGTTCGAGCTGTAGGCGCGCTGTGTCTGAATCATGTTGGTCAGTTCTTCGGCGACATCGGCGGTCGAGCCCTCGAGCGCGTAGCCGGCAACCTCGCCGGTCGGCCCGTCGCCGGCATTCCACAGGAACAGCGCGCCGCTTTCGCCGGTGACGCGGTAGCTTTGCCCCTCAAGCGCTTCCAGCCCGTTTGGGTTGGGAACATCGACCACCGGGATCTGGGCGATGGGGCGAATGAGCCCGGAATCATAGATTGCCTGGACGAAGCCCCTTTCATCGACCTCGACCCCAAGCAGCGTCTGCACCGGCGAGCCGTCGCGATCCATGGCGATGGTTTCGAAGCTCGACGCCATCTGGGTAATGCCATCGGAGCTGCCGGGGCGCCCGATATCGACATCGATTTCCTGGCCGTCAACGGAGATCGACATGGTGCCGGTTTCCGGGTCATAGGCACCGCCAGGGGCGCCGTCGGCCTGGGTTACCGAGATGATCTTCCCGGCATCAGGCGGGGTGTCGGAGAAGGTGATCGTGTATTCGCCGACCACCGCATCGCCATTGCGCGGATCGGTGATTCGCATCGTCCAGGTGTTTGACTGGCCGGTGTCGGGCACATCCGGCTCGAAGCTTAGGCTGAGCCGCTCGGTGGCGCCGAGGGCGGTATAGTATTCCATCGACATGACACGCGGGCTGCCGTCGCCGCCCTCCCTTGTGTCATTGGCCGGCAGGTTGACCCGCAGGCCCACCCGGGTTGTCGGGTCCGAACTGAAGCGGTCTCCGGTGATCTGGACCGGGCGCAGCCCGCCCGCGGAATCGCGCGGCGGCGTGCCGATACTGCCATCAGGCCCCACCGGCCAGCCCAGCAACACCATGCCCGATTGCGTGCGCAGTATGCCCTGGGCATCAGGGCGGAACGAGCCCGTGGTCATCAGCTGCAAGGGCATGTTGCCCCCTGCAGTAAGCGCCGACTGTGGCGTGACCGGCAGAAAGCCGCGCCCGTTTACCGCCAGATCGGTGGGGTTGTTGGTGGCGGCGAGCGCGCCGCGCTGGTCGATCATGCGCATGGTCGATGCGCGCACGCCACCGGCCATGTAGCTGCCACCGCCGCCGAGCACCACGGAATGGAACGAACTGCGCATCCGCTTGTAGCCGGCGGTGCCGCTGTTGGCGATATTGTCCGAGATCGTGGACAGCCGCGTGGCATTCGCGTTGAGTCCGAGGATGCTGGCATTGAAAGACGAAAAGAGGCCTGACATGTGTGTTTCCTTCGTGCCGTCGCCATGAGGTTGACGTGCAATCTGCCCGAAGGGTCTTAATGTCGGGCTAACGCTGTCGCGGCCTTTTCATCGCGATGCTGTCCGCCCCGTCGCCGGCTCTCGCGACTGGCGCAGCAAGATCACCTCGAGCCGGTTGTTGCGGCTTGCCATTGCGTTCTCGACGGCCGGGCGCCGGTCGGCATGGCCGGTAAGGCGCGCCAGCCGCGACGGATCGACACCGCCCTCTTCGAGCAGCCGGCGCATGCTGGCGGCGCGCGCCATCGACAGGCTCCAGTGCGGATCGTCGCGCTGGACCATGGTATAGCTGCGGGTGTGCCCTTCCACCGCCATGGCGTTGCCGACCATGCCCAGAACCTCGCCGAGAATGCCGGCGATGATCCGAAGCACCGGCTTCGGTTCGTTGGTATCGGGGTGAAACAGCGCGCTGTCGGGCAGGTCGAAGATCTCGATCACCAGCCCCTCATCGGTGACCCGCATCATCATGTGGCGCAGTGCGTCGTCCAGCGCCGGGTTCTCGCCGCCCAGCCCGCGCAGATGACGCGCGGCTTCTTCCATCTGCGCTGATTCGGCCGCGATGGCGTCTGCCTCTGCTTCCGGGTCTCCGCGCGGAGAGTCGGGGCCAAGATTTTCGCGCGTCTCGATGTCGGAGCCACCAAGCAGGCCGTCGCCGCCCGAGGACAGCCGGTGCACCGGAATCGACGGATTGAAATAATCCGCCAGACCGCGCCTTTGCGATTCGCTCGTTGCGCCGAGCAGCCACATCATCAGAAAGAAGGCCATCATGGCGGTCACGAAGTCCGCATAGGCCACTTTCCAGGCGCCACCGTGATGGTGCTTGCCGCCTGCAACCTTCTTTCGCCTGATGATGATTGGCGCGGCATCGTTTCGCCGGCTCATCCCACCACCTTTATCTTCACCCGTCTCAAGGGATAGTTGGCAGGCGTGAAGGTGGCGTTAACACCGGCTGGTGGCCGGCGGGAAGAAGGAAAGAAATTTGATCTATGTCAAGGAAGGATATCGTTGCATGTGCAATGAGTAGGTCTTAGCGTCGTCTTGTGACGTAGAGAAGGAGAAAGACATGGGTCTGGCAAAGCGAATCGACCATCACGCAACGCTGTTTCACAACATGGCCGATACGGTTCATGCCGATCTCGGCGAAGCGTTGCTGAACGGCAAGATCGATGGTCAGGGGCTGCGCGCCGCGGTGTTTCAGTGCATGACCTGCGACAGCGCCGAGCAATGCCCCGACTGGCTTGAAGCGCATGCCGAGGGTGCTGACAGCGCCCCGGAGTATTGCCGCAACCGGCAGCTTTTGCGGCGCCTGACGAGCTGAGCCCGGCCCGGCGGCGGCTTTGCGCCAGCAACGGGGCAGCCACGGCCGGAAACCGGCCGCCAGGAAGGCGGCCGGCCAAGCAGGTTCCAAATCGGGCGGGCGCACGGGCAGGCATACAAGCCAGGGTACCGGAACCGATCAGGCGAACTCGTATCAGACCTCGAAGCGCATTGGCCGCACCTGGCGGAACATGCCGGTATTGCGCAGCGTTTCCACCACCTTCGGGTCGATCTGCTGATCGAGATACAACAGCGCGATGGCATCCTGCCCGGCGCCGGAGCGGCCCAGCGTGAAGTTGGCGATGTTGACGCCGTTCTTGCCCATCGTGTTGCCCAGAAGCCCGATGATGCCCGGCACATCCTCATTGGTGGTATAAAGCATGTGCTCGCCAACCTCGGCATCGATGGTGATGCCCTTGATCTGGATGAAGCGCGGCTTGCCGTCGGAAAACACCGTTCCGGCAACCGAACGCTCGCGCTTGTCGGTGACGACGGTAAGCTTGATATAGCCGTCAAACACGCCCGACTTGCCCTGTGTGGTGGTGGAAAGCTGGATTCCACGCTCGCGCGCCACGATCGGGGCCGAGACCATGTTCACATCGGGATTGGCTGATTTCATCACCCCCGCGATCACCGCGCAATCGAGCGCCTTTAGGTTCATCTCGGCGGCAAGCCCGTCATAGAGCACGTTAATGGCGCGGATCGGTTCATCGGTAAGCTGGCCGGCGAAATCGCCCAGATGGCCGGCAAGCTTGATCCAGGGGCCCATGACCGCGGCTTCCTCGGCGGTGACCGAGGGCATGTTCAGCGCGTTCGCAACGGCGCCGGTAAGCAGGTAATCCGACATCTGCTCGGCCACCTGCAGGGCCACGTTTTCCTGTGCCTCGGCGGTCGAGGCGCCCAGATGCGGCGTGCAGACGACATTGGGCAGGCCAAAGAGCACATTCTCGTTGGCCGGCTCGACGGCAAAGACATCGAGCCCGGCGCCGGCGACATGGCCGGATTTCAGCGCCTCGGCCAGTGCCTCTTCATCGACCAGCCCGCCGCGCGCACAGTTGATGATGCGAACGCCCTTCTTCGTCTTCGCCAGGTTCTCGCGGCTCAATATGTTGCGGGTCTTGTCGGTGAGCGGCACATGCAGGGTGATGAAATCGGCGCGCTTGAGCAACTCGTCCAGTTCGACCTTCTGCACGCCCATCGCCTTGGCGCGTTCCTCGCTCAGGAACGGGTCATAGGCGATGACCTTCATATGCAGCCCCAGGGCGCGGTCGCAGACGATGCCGCCGATATTGCCGGCACCGATCACGCCCAGGGTCTTGTTGAACAGCTCGGTGCCCATGAAGCGGTTCTTTTCCCATTTTCCGGCATGGGTCGAGGCGCTGGCCTCGGGCAATTGCCTTGCGACAGCGAACATCATGGCGATGGCGTGCTCGGCGGTGGTGACGGAATTGCCGAAGGGGGTGTTCATGACGATCACCCCGCGTTTGGACGCGGCGGGAATATCGACATTGTCCACGCCGATGCCGGCGCGGCCGATCACCTTCAACTTGTCGGCGCGTTGCAGAAGTTTCTCGGTGACCTTGGTGGCCGAGCGGATGGCAAGGCCGTCATACTGGCCGATGATCTCGGCCAGTTTTTCCTTGTCCTTGCCGATATCGGGCAGGAAATCCACCTCGATGCCGCGGTCGCGGAAAATCTGCACGGCGGTTTCGGACAGCTTGTCGGAAACGAGAACACGGGGGGCCATGGGGCGCTCCTTGATGGAAATGGGATTGGTCTGGGAAGGGCGGGGTTCACCCCGCCGCCCCTCAGGCGGGCTGCGCTTGCGCGGCGATTTCGGCCTGAAAGGCCCATTCGATCCAGGGCATGAGCGCGGCGATATCGGCTGTCTCCACCGTCGAGCCGCACCAGATGCGCAGCCCCGGCGGCGCGTCGCGATAGGCGCCGATATCGAAGGCCACGCCCTCGGCTTCCAGCCGCTTCGCCACTGCCTTGGCAAAACCCGCGCCGTCGCGGATGCGCGCATCAGTGAATTTCAGGCACACGCTGGTAGTTGAAGCGGTGGCCCCGTCTTCGGCCAGATTGGCGATCCAGTCGCGGCTGGCGATGAAATCCCACACCACGCCGGCATTGGCGTCAGCCCGCGCGATCAGCGCGGGCAGGCCGCCAATGGATTGCGCCCAGTCCAGCGCCAGCAAGTAGTCTTCCACCGCCAGCATTGAGGGGGTGTTGATGGTCTCGCCCCTGAAAATGCCCTCATTGAGCTTGCCGCCCTTGGTGAGCCGGAAAATCTTGGGCAGCGGCCAGGGCGGGGTGTAGCTTTCCAGCCGCTCGACGGCGCGCGGCGAGAGGATCAGCATGCCATGCGCCGCCTCGCCACCCAGCACCTTCTGCCAGGAAAAGGTGGTGACATCGAGCTTGTCCCAGGGCAGCGCCATCGCAAAGGCGGCCGAGGTGGCGTCGCAGATGGTCAACCCTTCACGGTTGGCGGGGATGGCATCGCCATTTGGCACGCGCACCCCCGAGGTGGTGCCGTTCCAGGTGAAGACGACATCGCGGTCGAAATCAACCTGCGCGAAATCGACGATCTGCCCGTAATCGGCCTTGCGCACGATGGCGTCGAGCTTGAGCTGCTTCACCGCATCGGTGACCCAGCCCTCGCCGAAGCTTTCCCAGGCCAGCATCTTCACGGGCCGCGCGCCCAGAAGCGACCACATCGCCATCTCAACGGCGCCGGTATCCGAGGCCGGCACGATGCCGATGCGGTAATCGGCGGGCACGCCGAGGATCTCGCGGGTAAGGTCGATGGCGCGGGCGAGCTTTGCCTTGCCGATGGCGGCACGGTGCGAGCGCCCCAGCGGGGCGTCGGCCAGCTTTTCAAGCTCAAAGACGGGGGGTTTGGCACATGGGCCAGACGAGAAACGCGGATTGGCCGGCCGCGCGGCCGGGGTCTTGATATCGCTCATGCTATCCTTCCAGATAAGCGCCCCTCGTTGGGGAGGGGTGTCCCGCTGCCGGCGTTACGGCATCGGCGCGCTTCTGGCAAGGGACAAATTGGCGCAGTTCGCGGGGAGAGGCAGGAGGGTGTGTCAGGCCGGATGCGGTTGATCGGGTCTCACGCTCTGGCTTGTATGCTCGCCCCTGCGCCAGCCTCTGCAGTGCCCGCAAGGCGTGCAGGGGGCGCGACTTGCGGGCGCTTTTGATGCGCCCATCTCGGGCGGCCGCTGCTCGTGCTTGAGTCGATGCAACCAACCGAATCCGGTTTCAACCCTTCAGCCCTGGCCAGCCCCGCTGTGTTGCAGGCGGTCGATCGCCGCGCTGATGCGCGCGATGCCCTCGCCGATGCGGTCCTCGGTGATCGAGCTGTAGGCGATTCGGTAGTAATGCCCCGGCGCGCTGGCTGCGCCAAAGAAGGGCCGCCCCGGCTCGATCAGCACGCTCTCTGCGCGCAGCGCCTGCGCCAGCTCCTGTGTGTCGATGCCATCGGGCGCGCGCATCCACAGGCTGGACCCGCCGCTGCCCAGATCGCCCGCGACCGGCAATCCGTGCCGGCGCACCGCAGCAAGCATGGCAGCCCGGCGCGCCTGAAAGGCGCGGGTCGTGCGCCGCAGCAGCGCATCGTAATGGCCAAGCTGCAGGAAATAGGCCGCCGCGCGCTGGATCAGCCCGGGGGGGTGGCGCAGCACCGTGGCGCGCAGTGCGCGCGCCTCGCGGATGAAGGGCTCGGAGCCCACAAGAAAACCCAGCCTGAGCCCCGGAAACAGCGATTTCGAGAACGAGCCGACATGAATCACGCGGCCCTCGGTATCGAGCGATTTCAGCGCCGGCAGCGGCGCGCGGCCATGGGCGATCTCGAACTCGTAATCATCCTCGACAACAAGAAAATTCTCGCGCTCGGCGGCCTCGAGCAGCGCCTGGCGCGCGGCCATGGGCATGGTGGCGCCGGTGGGGCAGTGGTGGCTGGGTGTGCAGAAGACGACATCGGCGCGCTCGGGCAGCCGCCCGGGCTCAAACCCGGCGGGGCCCACCGGCACCTGCTGCACCCGGCAGCGCGTCTGGCGCAATATGCCCCGCAGGCCCGGATAGCCCGGCTCTTCGATGGCGGCACTGCGGCGCTGGTTGAGCAAAAGCTCGGCGGTCAGCCACAGCGCGTTCTGCGCCCCCAGCGTGACCAGGATCTCCTCGGGGCGGGCGAGTATGCCGCGCCGGGGAAGGGTGTGGCGGGCGATATACTCCACCAGGCCGGGGTCGTCCTCCTTGAAGCGGTCATCTGTCATGGCGTGGAAGTCCTTCAGCCCCAGCGCCATCATTGTGCAGCTGCGCCAGTTCTGGTGGTCGAACAGCGCCGGGTCGGCCTGGCCATAGACGAAGGGATAGCGGAAACCGCGCCAGTTGACGGGCTTTCCGTGGCCCGGGATCTCGGCCCACTCGGTGCGCGGCAGCCCCAGCGCGCGCGCCCAGTCCACGCTGCCGCCCGTGCCGGCACCGCGCCCGGCCTCGGGGAAATCCTGTGGCTGCGGCGCGTTTTCCGAGACGAAATAGCCCGAGCGGCCGCGCGCGGTGAGGTAGTCATCGGCGACGAGTTCGGCATAGGCCAGCGTCACGGTAATGCGGCTGACGCCCAGATGCGCGGCCAGCCGGCGGCTTGAGGGCATGCGCTCGCCCCGGCGCAGCCTGCCGGCAAGAATGCCCTCGGCCACCATCTGCCGAATCTGCACCTGCAGCGTGCCGGTGGCGCTGGGGCGCAGGAAGAAGCTGTCAACCGAGATTGCCATGGGCGTGGTCTCCTTGCCGTTGCCGGCCGATTGTGCGGTGAGGTCGTAGCGCCGGCGCAGGCACGGGCGGGATGCATTGGCCGTTCAAAAGCATCTGAGCACGCGCCCACGACCACCCCACTGGATATAACTCTAGCCTCGCTCTGGGTCTAACGCTAGTGTGGCGCATGCGGCAAGTTGCAGCCAGATCGCCGCGCCCGGCATCCCTGCGCCATTGCCGCCAGCATCTCCGCCGTGGCTCGCCGCCCCGACATCCCACACCGTGAGGCAACCCATGAACATCACCGCGTCCGTCAACGACCTCAGCCACATAGTTTCCGCCGACCGCGCGCATGTCTGGCATCACCTGACCCAGCACAAGCCCTTCGAGACGATCGATCCGCGCGTGATCGTCGAGGGCAAGGGGCTGAAGGTCTGGGATGCTACCGGGCGCGAGACGCTCGATGCCGTTTCGGGCGGGGTGTGGACGGTCAATGTAGGCTATGGGCGCGAATCCATTGCCGATGCGGTGCGCGAGCAGTTGGTGAAGATGAACTATTTCGCCGGCTCGGCGGGCAGCGTGCCGGGCGCGCTGTTTGCCGAGGCGCTGATCGCACGCATGCCGGGGATGAGCCGGGTCTATTATTCCAACTCGGGCTCCGAGGCCAACGAGAAGGCTTACAAGATGGTGCGCCAGATCGCCCATCGCCGCCACGGCGGAAAGAAATGGAAGATCCTCTATCGTGAGCGCGATTATCACGGCACCACCATCGCCGCGCTGGCCTCGGGCGGGCAGGAAGAGCGCAAGGCCATGTATGGCCCCTTTCCGCCGGGCTTCGTGGCGGTGCCGCATTGCCTGGAATACCGCAGCCAGTGGGGCGATGTGGCCGATTATGGCATCCGCGCCGCCGATGCCATCGAGGAAGTGATCCTGCGTGAAGGCCCCGACACGGTGGGCGCGATCATCCTTGAGCCCGTCACCGCCGGCGGCGGCGTCATTACCCCGCCCGAGGGCTACTGGCCCCGCGTGCAGGAGATCTGTCGCAAGCACGACATCCTGCTGATCATCGACGAGGTGGTCTGCGGGGTGGGGCGCACCGGCACCTGGTTCGGCTATCAGCATTACGGGGTCGAGCCCGATATCGTGACCATGGCCAAGGGCGTGGCCTCGGGCTATGCGGCGATTTCCTGCACCGTGACCACCGAACGTGTCTTTGAAATGTTCAAGGACGATGCCGACGACCACATGAGCTATTTCCGCGACATTTCCACCTTTGGCGGCTGCACCGCCGGACCGGCAGCGGCGCTGGAGAACATGCGCATCATCGAGGATGAAGAGCTGTTGCAAAACACCAGTTTGATGGGCGAGCGGCTGATGGGCAATCTGCGCGCGCTGATGGAAAAGCACGCGGTCATCGGCGATGTGCGCGGCAAGGGGCTGTTTTGCGGCGCCGAGCTTGTGGCCGACCGCGCCAGCAAGGAGCCGCTGCCCGAAAAGACAGTGTCGGCGGTGCTGGCGGGCGCGATGAAGCGCGGCGTGCAGATCGGCATGACCAACCGCTCGCTGCCGGGGCTGAACAACACGCTGTGCCTGAGCCCGGCGCTGGTGGTCTCGGCAGCAGAGATCGACCAGATCACCGACGCCATCGACGGGGCGCTGGGCGAGGTTTGCGGTTAAGGCGCGGGGCGGGCTTTGCCGCCAATGTATCCGGCCTGATCTGACGGGTTTCGGAAAAGAGCAAAGTCAAGGCAGTCGCCCGCGCATCCCTAACCCCGCGCCCAGAGCGACGGCTCGGCGAATTCGATGGAATTGCCCGCCGGGTCGCGGAAATAGAGCGAGCGCGCGCCGCCCGGCCAGGTGAAGTCGGCCTCGATGGCGATGCCGGCGGCCTCCAGCCGCTCCACCCAGAGGGGCAGTTCGTTGCTTTCTGCGGCAAAGCACAAATGCCCCGGCCCGCGCGCGCCATGCGGCGGCACCGGCAGCGCCGGATTGTTGGGCGGCTGCTCCGAAGCAGAGGGGCGGAAGATCAGCAACATACCCGCGCCGAGCCGGAAAAAGACATGCCGGCCGGGCATTTCCGGCCCGCGCTCAAGCCCGATGACGGTCTCGTAGAATTCGGCGCAGCGTTCCAGATCGTCGGCATAGAGCGCGACTTCGAGCGCCCGTTCCGGTGACGGTGCGGGGGGCAGGGGATGCGGTTGGCGATCTGGCGGGCTCATGCAGCAAGCCTGCCGGTACCATCGGTGCTTTGCAAGCCCGGCATGCCCTTGCCACCACGCAGCGAGGGCGAGATGGGGGCGCTCAGGCGCCCTCGGGCGGGGCAAGGCCCAGCGCCTGGCGCAGGGGCGCGGGTGTTTCCGGGTCGACGCCGGCGGGCAAGCCGTCGCCCAGCCGCAGAAGGCGCGCGGCCAGCCAGGCCGCGTTCAACTGGCGCTGCCGTGCGCGCTGGGTTGCCAACATGGGCATTTCGGCCTGCAGCATGCGTGCCGCCAACACCGCCCGCCAGCCCTCGGGCAGGCCGGGCGATGACGTCAGCGCCAGACGTGCCGCCCAGCGCAGCGCCGCCGTGCCGCCGAGGGCGCGGCGTCGCTCGTGAACCGGCACCTGCGCCAGCGCCAGCGGGGTGTAATCAACCGCACCGGCGGCCAGAGCCGCGCGCAGCACCAGTTCGGCCCCGGCGAAGGGGTGCGCCAGCGGCAGCGAAAGTGCCCCGATGCGCCGCAAGAGCGCGCGGCGAAACACGCGTGCCGCGCCGCAATGGTGCAGCCTTAGCGCCTGTGCCGGCGACAGCGGCTGGCGCTCGCCCATGAAATCCACCTGTGCTGGCGGGCGCGCGGCAAGGCGGTTGTCGGTCCAGCCATCGTGATATCCGCTTGGCGTGGCATCGTCGCCGGGAAAGGCAAGCCGTTCGAAACCGGCCATTGCCATGCTCTCGTCGGAAAGATCGAGCGCGTTGACCAGGCGCATGAAGGCGTCAGGCGAGGGCGCCTGCCCGGCGCGCAACAGCGCCACATGGCGCGAATCGGTGGTATCGAGAAACGCCTGCAGCGACAGGCTTGCCGGTGCGTGCCCGGCATCGGCCCAATCGGCCGGCGGCGCGGCGCCGCCCAGCAGGGTCAGCGCGATACCGGGCAGGCTTTGCGCATCTAGCGCGGCGCGGGTTCGTGCCAGCGCTGCCGCATCGCCGGTTTCGACCACGGCAACGGCCAGGGCCGGGCGGGGTGGTGTGGTGGCGGGCGCGGGGCCAGCGACGGGCGCAGCAGGGGGCGGGTTTGGCAGCGCCGCGCCATGCCGGGCGAGGAAAGCGCGGGCCTGCGCCAGAAACCGGTTCCGCCTTTCGGGGTTGCGCAGCACAAGCGCGCGTTCCAGCAACAGGCGACGCGCCAGCAATGCGAAACCGTCAGCCGCGCCGGCGCGGTTGCTTTCTTCAATCACAGGCCTTAGCCGTTCGAGCACCGCAATCTGCTCGAAAGCGCGCTCGTCATCGGCGCCTGTGATCTGGCCCTCGCGGTCGCGGCTGTGCAGATAGAGCGGCTCGGGCAGCCAGGGCAGGCAGTCGGCGCGCAGGGCAAGGCGCCAGAAGAACTCGTGATCCTCGAACCAGCTTCCCTCGGGAAATCGCGCCTCGCCGATGAAGTCGCGCCGGTAGAGCTTGTTCCAGGCCGAGGGAAAGTGCCTGGCGATGGCGCGGCAATCATCCAGCGCGTGGCGCTGCAACCCGACTTCCGGCGCGGGCAGCGGCGCGTTGTGAATGGCGGGGTGATCAATCGTCCGGCCATCGGGCAGGCACAGGCGCAACGCGCAGGCCACCCAGCCGGCGCCCGACTCGGCCAGCGCCGCGCGCATGCGTTCAAGAAAACCCGGCGCAAGGCGGTCATCGCCATCGAGAAAGGCAATCATGGTGCCGCGCGCCCGTTCAAGCCCGACATTGCGCGCCGCCCCCAGGCCGCGATTTTCCTGACGGATCAGCCGGAAGCGCGGGTCGCCGGCGATGGCATCGGCTGCCTGCGCCGCGCTGTCATCGCCAGAGCCGTCATCGATGACAAGGGCCTCGAAATCGCCGGAGCTTTGCGCCTTGAGCGAGGCGATGCAGCCGGCGACATGCCTTGCCACATTGAAAACCGGCACGATCACCGAAACGGCCGGCGCCGGGCCGCCCATCAGCGAACCCGGTCTGGCGCAGGTTTACAGATAGCGGCCATAGTGCGCATAATCCTCGGCGTAGAAATCATCCAGCCTCGCCCGTTCCGGCGCGTCCAGGCTTTCGGGGTCGATCTTGGGCCCGCCTGTCTGCAGCTTTTCCAGCGTCAGCTCGCGCCCGGCCAGGGCCGACATGTCGGCAACAAGCTGGTCGAGTTCTGCCATTGGGTAAAGCCGCGTGAAATAGGCCGGGTCGCGGCCCAGATAGGTAACCATGGGCATGGCGTGGTGGTGGATGCTGGGCACCGCTTCGCAATAGGCCGGCAGCTTAGCGATGAAGGTGGGCAGATCGGGGTCGAAGGGCAGATCAGCGCGCTTTAGCGGCTTGCGAGCCTTCTCGCGCGACAATTCGCGGTGATGCACGACACGATTGGAATAGCATGAAAGCAGCCGGCGGACCGGGTCGCGCAGCACGGCAATGCGGCGGTGTTCGGCGATGGCGGCGTGGTCGATCTGCTCGAAGGGAATGGTCTTGTAGAAATCGTGAATCCACCATTGCCTTCCATTGGTGCTGAAGGGCCGGAAAGGAAATCCGTTCTGGACCTCGAAGAACAGGGTCTTGAGCGACGTGCAGGCGGCTTTCGGCACCGGTAGATAGCTCAATGCGTGCTTGTCCAGAATAACGCTCATTCATGAATTCCTTGCTGCAAACCCCGCCAGAGGCAACCTGCCGCCAACGTCAATACCGCGACGGGCGAGCAGTGAATCCCTACGCTATAAGGCCCGCCGTCGCAACGCTGGCATGGTTGTTCCGCCCCGCAGGCGGTTGCGCCGGCGCTTCAGGGCGATTACCGCTTTGTCCGGGGCCGGGATCGTGGCCCGGGTGCTTGCGCGGACCGGCGTGTGCCGGCTAGGGAGGATGCGGGATGCAGGTGATCGTGCATATCGGATCGCCAAAGGCGGGATCAACCACGCTGCAACACGCCCTGCGAGTCAATCGCGAGGCGCTGGCGGGACAGGGTATCATGTTCTGGGAGCCGGACCCGCGCCATGGGCCGCCGGCACGCATATTGGCAAACCGCTTCGCGCGCCCGGGCAAGCCGCTTCTGCCACGCGAGCGGCTGTATTTCGCCAGTCGCGAAGAAGCCACTGCCCGCAGCCTCGAATTTTGGGCCGAATTGGCTGAAAAGGTACGCCTCGAGCGCCCGGCGGTGACCATCCTTTCCAGTGAATCGCTTTTTGCGGTCAAGCCGCCCAGGCAGGTGCTCGATGCGCTGGGCGAGACTTTCGACAAGATCACGATCCTGGCCTATATGCGCGACCCGGTCGCGCTTTACGGCTCGGCGCTGGATCAGATCATCCGCGACGGCGCGCGCCTGGCAAAGCTGTGGCTGCCCGTGGAATTTGGCTTTCCCTCGGCGCGGGTATTGGCGCAATACGCCGACAGGCTGGGCGATGAGCATGTGGTGGTGCGCCATCTTGTGCGCGACAATCTGGTCGGGGGTGATTTGCTCGCGGATTTCCTTGGCAGTCTGGGCACCATTCTGGGTCGGCAGGTGACGCTGATCAAACACCCCGCCGCCAGCAATGAAAGCCTGTGCGCGGCGGCGACGGTGTGGTTGCTGGGGCTGAACGAGACCTTCTCGCGTTTCGGGGGCAGCGGCGATCAGCGAATGATCCGCGACCGCGCGGCGCTGATCGATCAGTTGCGCCGCGCCCCCGAACTGGCCGGGCTGCCGAAGCTTTCGATCGCCGGCACCGAGCTGGCCGACTGGGTGCGCGCGACGCAGCGCGACGATATCGCGCTTCTCAACGAGCGCTTCCTCGCCGCGCAGCGCCCGATCGACCTGCCCCCGGACGATGTCGCGCTGCCCGATGCGGGGCGAATGCGCGCGCTCATGCGCGAGTGGCTACTGTCGCAGGCGCCGGGCGAGGCGCTGGAACGCGTGATGCAGGCGGCGCTGGCCTTGCCGGGCGGCGAAGAGAAAGCGCAGGGGCAGGCGCAGCCGTGAGGCGCTGAGCCATACGCACCCCAACCCGCCGCGACGAGGCGCCGCTGCCTGTCCTTGTGGCGGGCGATCCGGCTTTCCAGAGGCGGTGCTGCATGCTATTGGTAGTGGCATGAATGCGCCGCGCCCCAATATAAGCCCCGATTCGCGCCCGACGATCCGCCAACTGGATGAGGCGGCGGCGAATCGCATTGCCGCCGGCGAGGTGGTCGAGCGCCCGGCCTCGGCGGTCAAGGAACTGGTGGAAAACGCGCTCGATGCCGGCGCGCGGCGTATCGAGGTGGCCTACGCGCAGGGCGGCAAGGCGCTCATTCGCGTGGTCGATGACGGCCACGGCATGCTGCCCGAAGAGCTGCCGCTGGCGCTGGCGCGCCATGCCACATCGAAGATCGATGGCAGCGATCTGCTGAACATCCACAGCTTCGGCTTTCGCGGCGAGGCGCTGCCAAGCCTGGGCGCGGTGGGCCGGCTGAGCATCGAATCGCGCGCCGAGGGGCATGAGGGCGCGCAGATCGCCGTCGAGGGCGGGCGCATGGGGCCGGTGCGCCCGGCGGCGCTGAACCGAGGCACGCGCGTGGCGCTGCGCGATCTCTTCCACGCCACGCCGGCGCGGTTGAAGTTCATGCGCTCTGACCGAGCCGAGGCGCAGGCCATCGCCGATGTGCTGCGCCGGCTGGCGATGGCGGCGCCGCATGTGGGCTTCACCCTGGCCGATGTTGGCGGCGCCACGCCGCGCCAGATCCTGCGGCTGGAGGCCGAGCAGGGCGAGTTGTTCGCCGCGCTCGAGGCCCGCCTCGCCCGGCTGCTGGGCCGCGATTTCGCCGCCAGCGCAATTCGCATCGAGGCCGAGCGCGAGGGCGTGCGCCTGAGCGGGCAGGCGGCGCTGCCGACCTATTCGCGCGGCGCGGCGGTCGAGCAGTTCCTGTTCGTCAATGGCCGCCCGGTGCGCGACAAGCTGCTTCTGGGCGCGATGCGCGCCGCCTACGGCGATCTCTTGCCGCGCGACCGCCACCCGGCGGCGGTGCTGTTCATCGACTGCGCGCCGGTGGCGGTGGATGTCAATGTCCACCCGGCCAAAGCCGAGGTGCGCTTTCGCGACCCGGGTTCGGTGCGCGGGCTGGTGGTCTCGGCGCTGCGCCACGCGCTGGCCGAAGAAGGCCATCGCAGCGCGCCGGGCCTGAGCCAGGCGGCGCTGGGCGCCTTTCGCCCCGAAGGCGCGGCGCGGCCAGCCGGCGGCGGCTGGGGCCGGCCCATGCACCCCTCGACCGGGGCATTGGCGGCGGCGCACGCTGCGCAGGCGCCGGCATGGCCCGACGAGCACGCCAATGGCCAAGCCGCCGGGCTGGCCGAGGCGCCGGCAGGCTTTGCAGGCACCGGGCTCTCGGCGCGCATCGATCCCGATGCCGGGCCGGTCGAGGCCCCGCTGGGCGCGGCGCGGGCGCAACTCCACGGAAATTACATCATCGCCCAGACCAGCGACGGCATGGTGATCGTCGATCAGCACGCCGCGCATGAGCGGTTGGTCTATGAGCGGCTCAAGGCCCAGCGCGCGCAAAACGGCGTGGCGGCGCAGGCGCTCTTGATTCCCGAGATCGTGTCGCTGAAACCGGGCGAGGCGGCAATGCTGGCCGAAAAGGCCGAGACGTTGTCGGGGCTGGGGCTGGTGATCGAGCCCTTCGGCGGCGAGGCGGTGGCGGTGCGCGCCACCCCGGCGGCGCTGGGCATAGTGGATGCCGCCGCGCTTGTGCGCGACATTACCGACGAACTGGCCGATCAGGGCGCCAGTCGCACGCTGGAGGCGCGCATCGATGCCGTGCTCAGCCGCATGGCCTGCCACGGCTCGGTGCGCTCGGGCCGGCGGATGAGCGCCGAGGAGATGAACGCGCTTCTGCGCGAGATGGAGGCAACGCCGCATTCGGGCCAGTGCAACCACGGCCGGCCGACCTGGGTGGCGCTGAGCCTGGCCGATATCGAGCGGCTGTTCGCGCGGCGCTGAAAGGGGTGTGCGGGTGAAGGCGGGGTGAACTCAGCCCTGCGAGCGAGCCTGAACAGTTGCCTGCAAACGCCGCCCAGGCGCATCCCGCCTCAATGCGCCTCGGCCCAGTTCGCCCCCTGCCCGGCATCGACAACCAGTGGCACAGCCAGTTCCAGCGCCGGGGCCGCCGCGCCCTCCATCACCGCGCGCACGCGGGCGATGGTCTCCTCGGCCGCGCCTTCCTCGACCTCGAAGACCAACTCGTCATGCACCTGCATCAGCATCCTTGCCGGCAGCCCATCGATGGCCGCCGGAATGCGCACCATCGCCCGGCGGATGATATCGGCCGCCGTGCCCTGGATCGGCGCGTTGATTGCGCCGCGGCGGGCAAACCCGGCCCCCGGCCCCTTGGCGACAATTTCGGGCGTGTGGATCTTGCGCCCGAACAGCGTGGTGACGAAGCGGTGTTCCCTGGCAAATTCGATGGTGCGGTTCATATAGGCGCGGATGCCGGGGAAGCGCTCGAAATAGGTGTCGATGAAGGCCTGCGCCTGCGCGCGCGGGATGCGCAAATTGCGCGCAAGGCCAAAGCCGGAAATACCGTAGATCACCCCGAAATTGATCGCCTTAGCCTGTCGGCGCACTTCGGGCGTCATCTCGTCGAGCGGCACGCCGAACATTTCCGAGGCGGTCATGGCGTGAATGTCCAGCCCGTCGGCGAAGGCCTGCTTGAGCGCCGCGATATCGGCGATATGGGCGAGGATGCGCAGCTCTATCTGGCTGTAATCCAGGCTGACCAGCACATGGCCCTTGTCGGCCACGAAAGCCTCGCGGATGCGCCGCCCCTCTTCGGTGCGGATGGGGATGTTCTGCAAGTTCGGATCGGTCGAGGCCAGCCGGCCGGTATTGGCGCCGGTCTGTACATAGGAGGTGTGCACGCGCCCGGTTTCGGGGTTGATATGGTCTTGCAGCGCGTCGGTATAGGTGGATTTCAGCTTGGCGAGCTGGCGCCAGTCCAGCACGCGACCGGGCAGTTCGTGCTCGGTGGCGAGATCTTCCAGCACATCGGCGCCGGTGCCATAGGCGCCGGTCTTGCCGCGCTTGCCGCCTTCGAGCGACATCTTGTCGAACAGTATCTCGCCCAGCTGCTTGGGCGAGCCGACATTGAAGCGCTCGCCGGCAAGCTGGTGAATCTCGTCTTCCAGCGCCGCCATTTTCTGGGCGAAGGCGTTCGACATGCGCGACAGTGTGTCGCGATCGACCAGAACGCCGGTGCGCTCCATCTTCGCAAGCACCGGCACCAGCGGGCGCTCCAGCACTTCATAGACGGTGGTCACCTGCGCGCGGTGCAGCCGCGGGCGCAGGGTTTGCCACAGACGCAGGGTGATGTCGGCATCCTCGGCGGCGTAGCGCGCGGCCTCATCGATGGGCACCAGATCGAAGGTGCGCGCCGATTTGCCCGAACCGATCAGCTCCTTGATGGGGATCGGCTTGTGGCCCAGATACTGCTCTGACAGCACATCCATGCCATGCCCGTGCAGCCCGGCATGCAGCGCGTAGGACATCAGCATGGTGTCGTCGAAAGGCGCCATGTTGATGCCGTGGCGGGCCAGCACCTTGGCATCATATTTCACATTCTGCCCGATCTTGAGGATCGAATCATCCTCGAGCACGGGTTTCAGCGCGGCGAGAGCTTCTTCCAGCGCGATCTGCCCTTCGGTCAGGGCGCCGTCGCCGAAAAGATCGTCGCCGCCCTTGCGATGGGCAAGCGGGATATAGGCGGCCTCACCAGGCGCCAGCGCCAGCGAGACGCCGACAAGCTCGGCGCGCATTTCATCCAGCGAGGTGGTTTCGGTGTCTATGGCGAAAAAGCCCTGATCGCGGATGCGCGCCAGCCAGGCCTTCAGCGTATCCATGTCGCGGATGCAGGCATAACCGGCATGATCGAAGGGCAGGGTGGCGGGGTCATCCTGCGCAGCCGGTGCCGCGCCGTTGTCACCTGCGGGTGGGGCCTCGGCGATGACCGGCGGTTCCGCGCCCAGCTTTTCGGCCACGCGGCGCGAAAGGGTACGAAACTCCATCTGCGCCAGAAAGCCCAGCAGCGCATCGGGCTCGGGTGCGCGGATGGCGAGATCAGCCAGTGTGACATCAAGCGGCGTTTCAGGGTCAAGCGTGACCAGCTTGCGCGACAGGCGGATCTGCTCGGCGTTTTCCAGCAATGTCTGGCGGCGCTTGGGCTGTTTAATCTCGTCCGCCCGCGCCAGCAGGGTTTCCAGATCGCCATATTCGTTGATCAGCAGCGCGGCCGTCTTCACCCCGATGCCGGGCGCGCCGGGGATATTGTCGGTGCTGTCGCCGGCCAGCGCCTGCACATCGATCACCCGCTCGGGCCCGACGCCGAATTTTTCGGCCACGCCGGCGGAATCGATCAGCTTGTTCTTCATGGCGTCGAACATCACCACGTTCTCGCCCACCAGCTGCATCAGGTCCTTGTCCGACGAGATGATGGTCACCTTGCCGCCGGCCTCGACCGCCTGGCGGGTCAGCGTGGCGATGATGTCGTCGGCCTCAAATCCCTCGGCCTCGATACAAGCAATGTTGAAGGCGCGCGTGGCGTCGCGGGTGAGCGGGAATTGCGGGCGCAGGTCTTCGGGCGGCTCGGGGCGGTTGGCCTTGTATTCGGGGTAAAGCGCGTTGCGGAAGGTGGTGGCGGAGTGATCGAAAATCACCGCCGCATGGGTCGCTGCCTCGCCGCCATTGCGCCCGTCGAGATAGCGCTGCAGCATGTTGCAAAAGCCCGCCACCGCGCCCACCGGCAGCCCGTCGGATTTGCGCGTCAGTGGCGGCAGGGCGTGATAGGCGCGGAAGATGAAGGCCGAGCCGTCGATCAGATGCAGGTGGTCATCCTTGCCGAAACCGGAATCTGCGGCCATCGGGGCCTCCGTTGCTGGGCGTCAATGGGAGCAGGCGGGCGCGACCCGTGCAGGCGCACCGGCAGGAGCCGCGCCGCAAGTCAACCGGTTTACCCCGAAACCGCTTGCGATGCCTTCGCCGCCTCGCTGCCCTCGAGAATGAAGCGCTTGTCGCAATAGGGGCAGTCAACCCAGCCGGCATCCTCGGGGATGCTCAGCCAGATGCGCGGATGGCCAAGCGCGCCCTCGCCGCCATCGCAGGCAATGCGGCCACGGCTGACAAGGGCGGTCTCGGGGGCGGGGTGGCTGGGCAGTTTGCTCATGGGTTGAATTCCGGCTGCTCTGCATGGGGCTGATTTGACGCGCATCATAGCCGATGGGTGCGCACACGCAACGCGGTCGGCGCAATTCAGGCTTGCCCATGCAATTGCGGGATTGACCGCGCCACGGATCAGGAACAGTTTTCACGCGCGCGAGCACCAGATACCGGCGCAGCGTGGGACAGTGAAACAGTAAAGGGAACGAAAGTATGCGCGACTTCTTCATCAAATCCTTCGAGATGATCATCAATGTCGTGGTTATCATCATGGCCATAGTCGTGGTGATCGCCGGGCTGGGCACGATGTTCGGTGCCGGCATGGGTATGGGCGGCGGTGCCGGCTTCCTCTCGGGGCTGTTCGTGCTGGTCGTGGGGGGTGTCTATGTGCTGTTCTTCGGCGGGCTGATGTATCTGGGGCTGGGTATCTACCAGAACACAAGGCGCACCGCCGAGGCGATGGAGCGCATGGCGGCCAATCGCTGACCGGCAGAGAAAAAAGAACCGGCCCGCATGCATTTGCCTGCGGGCCGGCACAAACTCCATGGCGCGCCTTGGGCGCGTTCATGTTCCCTTACTGCGGGGGCGGGCCATAGGCGTTGGCCTCGGCATCGCCGCGCAGAAAGCCCAGCTCGACCAGCGCCCAGATGCCGGCAACCAGCGCGATGAAACCGACAATCCCGGCCAGCGCGCCCGGCACCATCACGTCGCCCGCCTGGCCCATCGGCATGCCGCCCATCTGGCCCATATCCATCGGCCGGTAGCCGATATTGAAGGCGCTCATGAACGATGCCAGCAGGCCGGGGCCGAAGAACAGCGCGATGCGCGGCATCGGTGGCTTGCTCCGGTCTGCCAGCCGCTTGGTGGCCAGCGCGATGGCCGGATAGAGCGCGGCCAGCGACAGAAGGAAGACGAGAAGCCCGCCAAAGAAGCCGGCGCCAAAAATGCCGAGGATGATGAATTGAAGCACGATCAGGGCAACGATCAGAATGATGGCGCCCAGCCACCACTGGCCGCGGCGAATGCGCCCGTCGAAGGAAAGGAAAAGATCCATGGCAATGCCTCCTGGTGGTGTCCGGCTGTCGCGCACTGAACCGGAGCCGGGTTGCTGTCTGATGGCGCCGACGCTAGACGCGGATGAGCGGCTTTGCAACCGGCCATCAGGCAGCAAGGTTTTTCTGGGCTTGAAGGGGTGGGCATGACGGGTCAGGCAATCAGGATCGAGGGTCTGGGCAAGATCTATCGCAGCTCGGGCGGGCAACCGGCGAAAACCGCGCTCGACAATATCGACCTTTCCATTCCCGCCGGCTCGGTCTTTGGCCTCTTGGGGCCCAATGGCGCGGGCAAATCGACGTTGATCAACATCCTGGCCGGGCTGGTGGTCAAGACCTCGGGACGCGTGGAGATCTGGGGTTTCGACCAGGATCGCAACCCGCGCCAGTCGCGCGCTGCCATCGGGGTGATGCCGCAAGAGCTGAACATCGACCCGTTCTTTTCGCCGCGCGATGCGCTCGAGGTGCAGGCGGGGCTTTACGGCGTGCCGCGCGCGCGCCGGCGCACCGATCAGATTCTGCGGCTGATCGGGCTGGAGGACAAGGCCGGCGCCTATGCGCGCACCCTGTCAGGAGGCATGCGCCGGCGGCTGTTGCTGGGCAAGGCGCTGGTGCACTGGCCGCAGGTGCTGGTGCTGGATGAACCCACGGCGGGGGTGGATATCGAGCTGCGCCAGATGCTGTGGCAAAACGTGCGCGCGCTCAACGAGCAGGGCATGACCATCATCCTGACCACGCATTACCTGGAAGAGGCGCAGCAGATGTGCGACGAGATCGCCATTATCGACCACGGGCGCGTGGTCGTGCGCGATTCCACCGAGGCGATCCTCGCGCGCATGGAGATCAAGGCGCTGAGCGTGCGCCCGGCCGCGCCGGTGGGGGCTCTGGATCTGCCCGATTGGGTCAAGCGCGAGGACCGCGCCGATGGCTCGCTGGTGTTTCACTACCCGCGCAGCCGGGTATCGGCCGGGCAGTTGCTGGCGTCACTGTCGGCGGCGGGGGTCGAGATTGTCGATCTCTCCACCGCCGAGCCCGATCTGGAAGACGCCTTCCTTGCCATCACCGGCAGCGCGGTGGAGTGACGGCGGGTTGATGCCGGGCGTTTTGCACGGTTGCATTGGCCCCGGCCACACAGCGCCTGCGTATCGAAAGCAGCGCGTGGGTGCAGCCTTGCCTGCCGCGCCGGGTAACGACGGCCCGACGATTGCAGCTTGCGCCGCACTCGCCTAACCTTGGGCTTGCCCGCACTGACGGGCGGCAGGGGGTGTCATGCGCGCTTTCATCGAACGCATACTCGAACTTGGCGCCAGGCCGGTTGAGGTGCCCGCCGAGGCGCTGCCGCTGCCCACGCTGTGGCTGCTGGGCAAGACCGGGGCCGGCAAATCCTCGCTGGTGCGCGCGCTGACCGGCGAGGCCGAGGTGGGCCAGGGCTTTGCGCCCTGCACACGCACCGCGCGCGCCTTCGACTATCCGCAAGACCAGCCGGTGCTGCGTTTTCTCGATACGCGGGGACTGGGCGAGGCGGGCTATGACCCGGCCGAGGATCTGGCCGAGGCCGAGCGCGGCGCGCATGCGGTGCTGCTGGTGATGCGGCTTGACGACCCGGTGCAGGGCCCGGTGCTGGCAGCGCTGGGCGAGGCGCGCCGCCACGCGCCCAAGCTGCCGGTGCTGGCGGTGCATACCGGCGCCGATCTGATGCCCGATGAGGGCGCGCTCACACGCGCGCGCGCCGCCCAGCAAAAGGCCGCCGAGCGCACGGCGGGCACGCCGCTGCCCTCGGTCACGCTGGCGCTGCCCGAAGGCGGGCGCGGCGAGGCCGGCATCGACGATCTGCGCAACGAGATCGCCGCCATCCTGCCCGATCTGGCGCTTCTCATGCTGCGCGAGGAAACCCGCGACAACGAGGCGCGCCGTTTTGCCGAGCTGCGCCCGATGGTGCTGTGGTATGCCGGTGCCGCCGGGGCCAGCGATGCCGCGCCGCTTGTTGGTGCGGTGTCGGTGCCGGCGCTGCAGGGTGCCATGCTGCACGCACTCGCCGGCCGCCACGGTTACAAATGGACCCCGGCGCGCGCCGCGCTCTTCGCCTCGGCGCTGGGGGCGGGGGCGGTGGCCCATTACGCCGGCGCGCATGCGTTGCGCCAGGGGGTCAAGATGGTGCCGTTCATCGGCCAGACTCTGGGCGCCGCCGCTGCCGCCGGCGCCAGCTTCGCGGCTACCTATGCGCTGGGCCGGGTGGCATCGGCCTGGCTCTACCGCGCCGCGCGCGGCGAGGTGGTGGACCGCGAAAGCCTGCGCAAGCTGCATGAGGCGGCGCTCAGGAGGGCGCGCGATGCGGCTGGCTGACCGGCTGATCGGGGCCTTCCTGCGCTGGGGGCAGGTCGGGCTGGCCGGGCTGTTGCTGCTGCCCTTCGCCGTGGCCTCGGGGCTGGGATTTGTCTGGCTGTTCGAACGCGGCTGGCTGTTATGGTTCGTGCTGGCGACGGCGCTGCTGTTCGCGGCGGTGCGCGGCGCGCGGCTTTTCGTGCTGTGGCGCCAGCGCCGCCGGGCGCGCGGCGCGGCGGAAGAAGCGGTTGATGGCGGCGAGGAAGCCGACACTGACGATGGCGGGGTGGCCACCGGCAAGCCGCCAGCGCGCGCCCTGCGCGCCAGCCCCACCGACCCGGACTGGACCGAGGCCGAACGCGCCGTCTATGAGCGCGCGCGCAACCGGATCGCCGCGCGCCTGACAAAGCCGCTGCCCTGGGAGCAGATCCCCGAAGAGGCCTTCGCCACCGTCGAATCCGTCGCCGCCGATCTGTCAGGGGGCAAGCGCAGCGCGCTGGATTTCACCCTGCCCGAGGCGCTGTTGCTGGTCGACCGGGTGGCGCTGCGCTACCGCGAATTCCTGCGCCTTCATGTGCCCTTTTCCGACCAGCTTTCGGTGCGCACCCTTTACTGGCTGTGGCAGCGCCAGGACCGCGCCATCCTTGCCTGGGAAACCGGCTTTCTGGCCTGGCGCGGCATAAGGCTGGTGGTCAACCCCGCCGTGGCGCTGATGCGCGAGGCCGAGCGCGCCATCGCCGCCGGGCTGCAAGAGCGGCTGAGCGTGCAGTTCCAGCGCGATGCGCAGGCGATCTTGCTGGAAGAGGCGGCGCAGGCGGCGGTCGATCTCTATTCTGGGCGGCTGCGCTTTTCCGATGCCGAGCTGGCCGAGATCAGCCTTGACAGCGAACGCCGCGATGCCGAGCGCCTGGCCACGCCCGACGACCCGCTGCGCATCGTCGTGGTGGGGCAGGTGAGCGCGGGCAAATCGACGCTGATCAACGCGCTGCTGGAACTGGCCGAGGCCGAGACCGACATGGCGCCGACCACCTCGCGGGAAGTGGCGCATGAGATCGAGATCGACGGCACGCCATGCCGGCTGATCGATACGCCGGGGCTGGATGGCAGCGAGGAAATGCAGCGGCGTCTGGCCGGCGAGCTGATCGAGGCCGACATGGTGCTGTGGGCGCTGCGGGCCAATCGCCCCGGCCGGGCGCCCGACACGGCGCTGATGGCGCGGTTCCAGAAGTTCTTTGCCGACAACCCGGCGCGCCGGCCGCCGCCGGCGGTGCTGGTGGCAACGGTGGCTGATGCGCTGCTGACGGGCTGGCCCTGGCCGGAAAACACCTTGCCGGCCCGGGAGCGTGCAAAGCTGGGAAAGGCAATGGCGGCGATCGCCGAAGAGATGGGCGGCGGCGCGGTAATCCCGCTGCGTGCCGAGCCGCCGGAATGGAATATCGACGCGCTGAACGACCGGTTGCGCGCGCTCATCGGTGAGGCGGCGATGGTGCAGCGCAACCGCCGCCGGCTGGCCGGCGACACCGCCGGCTGGCAGTTGCGCGGCAACCTGGCGCGCGCCAGGCGCGGTTTGGGCCAGGGGCTGCAGCTGCTGCGGCGCAGCTTGCGTCGGGGGCGGCAAGTCGAGTAACTGCGGGGCGCGCACGCCCGCGCTGGGGAAACACAGGGGTAGGTGGGCAGCTTGCCCGCCCAGAAGCTGCACGCGCAAGGCGCGCAAGCTGCCCACCGCTTCCGGCTCAGGCGTGGATCGGCCCGTCGCCGCAGGCAAAGGCGGCCTCGCGTACCGCTTCCGAGAAGGTGGGATGCGCGTGGCAGGTCAGCGCCACATCCTCGGCCGAGGCACCGAACTGCATGGCGACGCAGATCTCGTGGATCAGATCACCCGCCATTGGGCCGATGATATGCGCGCCCAGAAGCCGGTCGGTTTCCTTGTCGGCCAGCAGCTTGACGAAGCCCTCACCCTGGAAAACGGCCTTTGCGCGGCCATTCGACATGAAGCTGATCTTGCCCGCCTTGTAGGCGCGCCCCTGTTCTTTCAGTGTCTCCTCGGTGGCGCCAAGCGAGGCCACCTCAGGCGTGGTGTAGATCACGCCGGGGACGAGGTTGTAATCGACATGGGCGGCATGGCCCGCCAGAATATCGGCCAGCGCATGGCCGTCATCCATGGCCTTGTGCGCCAGCATCGGCCCCTCAATGACATCGCCGATGGCATAAAGGCCCTTGACCGAGGTGGCATAGCTGCCATCGGTGGCGATCTGGCCGCGCTTGGTGAGTTCCACGCCCAGCTTGTCCAGCCCCAGCCCCTCGGTGAAGGGCTTGCGCCCGGTGGCGACAAGCACGCAATCGGCATCGATCTTGTGCTCGCTGTCATCCTTGCGCAGCTTGTAGCTGACACTGGCCTTGCCGCGCTTGACCTCGGCGCCCTGCACCGCCGCGCCAAGGATGAATTCCATCCCCTGTTTCTTGAGCAGGCGCAGGAAGGTCTTGGCCACTTCGCCATCGCTACCCGGGATCAGCCCGTCGAGATATTCGATCACCGTGACTTCGGCGCCGAGGCGGGCATAGACCGAGCCCATTTCCAGCCCGATCACCCCGCCACCGATCACCACCATTTTCTTCGGCAGCTTTTCCAGCGCCAGCGCGCCGGTCGAGGTGAGGATGGTCTTTTCGTCCACCTCCACCCCCTTCAGGCTGGCCGGCTCCGAGCCCGAGGCGATGACGATGTGCTTTGCCTCATGCGTCTCGTCACCGATCTTGACCTTGCCCGCCTCGGGGATGGTGGCCCAGCCCTTGAGCCAGGTGACCTTGTTCTTCTTGAACAGGAACTCGATGCCCTTGGTGTTCTGGCCGATGACATCGTCCTTGTAGGCGAGCATCTTCTTCCAGTCGGGTTTCGGCTTGGCGCCGGTGATGCCCATCTTCTCGAAGTTTTCCTTCGCCTCGTGCAGCATGTGGGTGGCGTGCAAGAGCGCCTTTGAGGGGATGCAGCCCACATTCAGGCAGGTGCCACCCAGCGTTTCGCGCCCCTCGACGCAGGCGACCTTGAGGCCGAGCTGGGCGGCGCGGATGGCGCAGACATAGCCGCCGGGGCCGGCGCCGATGACGATGAGGTCGAATTGGGCCATGTCGGTCTCCTTGTTCGGCGGTGGCGGCGGGGGTTTCACCCCCGCACCCCCGAGCGTATTTCAGGCAAGATGAAGAGGTATCACAAAAGCGCGGCGATCAGCATGGCCGGCGTGGCGAAGAAGCCGACGGCCCAGATCACCGAGCGCCAGGGCACCCAGCCAAAGACATAGGCCGGAATGTAGAGGATGCGCGCGGCGAGAAAGGCGAAGGCGCAGGCGGCGGTAAAGGGGGTGGTGACCTTGATGAAGGTCACGACGACCACCGCGATGGTGAACAGGATCAACCCTTCGAAATGGTTCGCAAGCGCCCTTTCCAGCCGCCCTGCAACGCCGGTAAGCGCGCGGTGTTTATCGCGCGGAGAGGTCGAATAGCCCAGGCCGACCTGGAGGTTGGCCGTGATCGAGAAGATGACGTACTGGAAGACCTGCAGAAGGGCGGCGAGGGTGAGGGCGAGGAGTTCGGGGGTCATGTCACAAGCACTCCGACAAGTAGCAGGGCAAGGCCAAGACCGGCGATCTGCCAGCAGGCGGTGCGCGCCCAGGGCAGGGCCGAGAGATAGGCGGGCAGATAGGCCGTGCGCCCGGCGAGATAGGCCGCCATGCCGATGGTGATGAGCGCGCCAGTGGCGTTGGCGGCATGGGCGGCGAGCATCAGCGCCAGGAAAGCGGGCGCGGTTTCAAGGAAGTTGCGCAGGGCGCGCCCGGCGCGGGCGGCGAGCGGGCCGGGCGTGGCGGCGGTGTCGCGCGGGCCGATCGTCCAGGCATTGCCTACCGATGCCTTGAGCAGCATCGAATGGGTGCCGACATGGGCAAGCGCGAGCAGCGCGAAGCCGGCGAGGGCGAGGGTGAAGGGGTCGGCGGTCATAGCTTTCCCTCAGAATGGGATTTCTTCATCTCGCTGCGATCTATGGTCTTCCAGACGCGGTGTCTGATCGGCGGCTTCAATCAACCTTTGCTCTTCATCCTCATCCGCCTTTTCAGCACCGAGCAGCGAGGTAATTGTTCCAATCGCAGCCGGTAGATCGGCGAGCATTGAAGTGCCACCGACTGCCACTGCGCCAATGCCTGCTAACAATACCCCAATATGAGAAATATTTGTCCGCGGCGCCACTATGTGTGACTGCAATTCATCTATCTTCTCGCCTGCGCTGTCCTTGGTTCTCTGCGGCAGATCAGAGTTTCCGATCAAGATTCGCAAATTTTCAATCTGAATTAGAACTTGTTTCCTCGTTGGCCGAGAGAGAGAAACGGTAAACTCGAGGTTCTCTAAACATTTTCTTAAACTCAACTTGGTCGCGAGTGCAGCCACTTCGGCCCGGAAGTAATCCATATTTTCTCTTACACCGGAAACGGACACCTCTGGCAACATGCCGACGTCTAATTCATCAGCGGCACTTTTTAGTGTTGCCCAGTACTCGATCAGCGCCTCATCGGTTGAGCCATACTCTGGGTTGAAGCTTTCCGCCAATCTCCTCTCGACTAAATCCCGAAGAGCCAACCATCGGGGGATCGGCTCCAGCGGTAGTTTATTGAAGTCATGAGAGAAGACTAGCGGCATCTGATTTACAAATCCAGCAACAGCCGCTGTGGGTCTTCCAGCGCCTCTTTCACCCGTACCAGGAAGGTGACCGCGCCCTTGCCGTCGACGATGCGGTGATCGTAGCTCAGCGCCAGATACATCATCGGGCGAATGACGATCTCGCCCTTTACCACCATCGGGCGATCCTGGATCTTGTGCATGCCCAGGATGCCCGATTGCGGCGGGTTCAGAATGGGCGAGGACATCAGCGAGCCATAGACCCCGCCATTGGAGATGGTGAAGGAGCCGCCCTGCATTTCGGCCATGCTCAGCTTGCCGTCGCGTGCGCGCGCGCCCATCTCGCTGATTTTCTTCTCGATGGCGGCGAAGCTCATATCATGCGCGTCGCGCACGACCGGCACCACCAGCCCCGAAGGCGTGCCCACCGCCACGCCCATATGGACGTAGTTCTTGTAGACAACCTCCTGCCCGTCGATCTCGGCATTGACCTCGGGCACTTCGCGCAGCGCGTGGCAGCAGGCCTTCACGAAGAAGGACATGAAGCCCATCTTGACGCCGTGCTTCTTCTCGAAGGCGCCCTTGTATTCGTTGCGCAGCGCCATGACCGAGGACATGTCGACCTCGTTATAGGTGGTCAGCATGGCGGCGGTGTTCTGCGCGTCCTTCAGCCGCCGCGCGATGGTGGCGCGCAGGCGGGTCATCTTCACCCGTTCCTCGCGCGCGGCATCCTCGGCGGCGACCGGCCCGCGCGGGGTGGCGGTGGGGGCAGCGGTTGGGGCGGGCACGGACGGCGCAGCCGCCGGGGCCGTCGCCGCAGCGGCGATGGCCTTTTGCACGTCTTCCTTCATCACCCGCCCGTCGCGGCCGGTGCCGGTGACCTGATCGCGCGAAAGCCCCTTCTCTTCCATCATCTTCCTGGCCGAGGGGGCATCCTCGACATCCTTGCCGCCATCGTCTTCAGCGGTTTTCTCGCCTTCCTGCGCGGGCTTTTCCCCGGCTGGGGCAGACGCTTTCGCGCCATCGGCGCCGCCGATCTCGGCGAGCTGGGCGCCGGCGGCGACGGTGGTGCCAGCCGGGGCCATGATCTTGCTCAGGATGCCGGCGGCGGGGGCGGGCACCTCGACCGAGACCTTGTCGGTTTCCAGCTCGCACAGCATCTCGTCGGCCTCGACCCGCTCGCCCTCTTTCTTGAACCAGGTGGCGACGGTGGCCTCGGTGACGCTTTCGCCCAGGGTGGGCACCATAACCGGCACCGCCTCGCCGCCCTTCTGGCTGTCGTCCTTGTCGTTCTTTTCGGCCTTTTCGGCGGGCGCGGCGGGTTTCTTCTTTTCCGCCGAGGGGCGCGGCTCAGGCTCTTCAGGCCCGGCGGCATTGGCCTCGGCGATGATGGCCAGCAGCGCGTCAACGCCCACCGTCTGCCCTTCCTCGGCGACGATCTCGGCCAGCTTGCCGGCGGTGGGGGCGGGCACCTCGACGGTAACCTTGTCGGTTTCCAGCTCGCACAGCATCTCGTCGGCAGCGACAGAGTCGCCGGGCTTCTTGAACCAGGTGGCGACGGTCGCTTCCGAGACGCTTTCGCCCAGGGTGGGCACGCGGACTTCGATACTCATGCGTTCAATTCCCTTCGAAAGTCAGCGCTTCGTTCACCAGCGCTTCCTGTTGTGCCTTGTGGCGCGAGGCCAGCCCGGTGGCCGGCGAGGCCGATGCCGGGCGCCCGATATAGCGCGCGCGGGGGTTTTCGGCGCCGATCTGGTTGAGCACCCATTCCAGCCAGGGCTCGATGAAGCTCCAGGCGCCCTGATTCTTGGGCTCCTCCTGGCACCAGATTACCTCGGCCTTCGCAAAGCGCCCCAACTCGGCGCGCAGCGATTGCGTGGGCACCGGGTAAAGCTGTTCGACGCGCATGAGATAGATGTCGTCGATGCCACGCTCGTCGCGCTCGGCGAGCAGGTCGAAATACACCTTGCCCGAGCACATCACCACCCGGCGGATCTCGGTGTCGGGCTTCAGCGTGGTGTCGGAAATGCCCTTCTGGGCATCGTCCCACAACACGCGGTGGAAGACGGCGCCATCGGTGAAATCCTCGGCGCGGCTGATGCACAGCGGATGGCGCAGAAGCGATTTCGGTGTCATCAGGATCAGCGGCTTGCGGAAATCGCGGTGCAGCTGCCGGCGCAGGATGTGGAAATAGTTGGCCGGGGTCGTGCAGTTGGCGACGCTCCAGTTTTCCTCGGCGGAGTTCTGCAGGAAACGCTCCAGCCGCGCCGAAGAATGTTCGGGGCCCTGACCCTCGAAGCCGTGCGGCAGCATGCAGACCAGCCCCGACATGCGCAACCATTTCGATTCGCCCGTGCTGATGAACTGGTCGAACATGATCTGCGCGCCATTGGCGAAATCGCCGAACTGGGCCTCCCACATCACCAGCGCGTTGGGCTCGGCCAGCGAATAGCCATATTCGAAGCCCAGAACCGCGTATTCCGAGAGCATCGAGTCGATCACCTCATAGCGAGACTGGCCGGCGCGGATGTGGTTGAGCGGGTAGTGGCGCTCTTCGGTGAGTTGATCGACAAGCGCCGAATGGCGCTGGCTGAAGGTGCCGCGGGCGCTGTCCTGCCCGGCCAGGCGCACCGGATAACCCTCGACCAGCAGCGAGCCGAAGGCCAGCGCCTCGGCCGTGGCCCAGTCGAAGCCTTCGCCCGAGGCAAACATCTTCTTCTTGGCCTCGAGCTGGCGCGCGACGGTGCGGTGGATGTTGAAACCCTCGGGGTAGCTGGTCAGCGCCGAGCCGATTTCGGCCATGGTCTCGGGTTTTATCCAGGTCTGGCCGCGCTGATACTCTTCCTGCTCCTTCGGGCGCATCGCCTTCCAGCGCCCGTCCAGCCAGTCGGCCTTGTTGGGGCGGAACTCCTTGCCGGCTTCGAATTCTTCATGCAGATGCGCCTGAAAGGCGGCCTTCATGTCGTCGATCTCGCCCTCGGGGATCAGCCCGTCGGCGACCAGCCGTTCGGTATAGAGCTGCAGCGTCGTCTTGTGCTTCTTGATGCTGTTATACATCTGGGGGTTGGTGAACATCGGTTCATCCCCCTCGTTATGGCCGAAGCGCCGATAGCAGAACATGTCGATGACCACGTCCTTGCCGAATTGCTGGCGGAACTCGATGGCCACCCTGGCGGCATGCACCACGGCTTCCGGGTCGTCGCCATTGACGTGGAAGATGGGCGCCTCGACCATCAGCGCGATATCGGTGGGGTAGGGGCTTGAGCGGCTGAAATGCGGCGCCGTGGTAAAGCCGATCTGGTTGTTCACCACGATATGGATGGTGCCGCCGGTGCGGTGCCCGCGCAGCCCCGAAAGCCCGAAACATTCGGCCACCACGCCCTGGCCGGCAAAGGCGGCGTCGCCATGCAGCAGGATGGGCAGCACCTTGCGGCGCTCGGCATCGCTTAGCTGATCCTGCTTCGCGCGCACCTTGCCCAGCACCACCGGGTTCACCGCCTCCAGATGGCTGGGATTGGCGGTGAGCGACAGATGCACGGTGTTGCCGTCGAATTCGCGGTCGCTCGATGCGCCGAGATGGTATTTCACATCGCCCGAACCATCGACATCCTCGGGTTTGAAGCTGCCGCCCTGGAACTCGTTGAAGATGGCGCGATAGGGCTTGCCCATCACATTGGCCAGCACGCTGAGCCGGCCGCGATGGGGCATGCCGATGGCGATTTCCTTCACGCCCAGCGCACCGCCGCGCTTGATGATCTGCTCCATCGCCGGGATCAGCGCCTCGCCGCCATCAAGCCCGAAACGCTTGGTGCCCATATACTTGACATGCAGGAACTTCTCGAAGCCCTCGGCCTCGACCAGCTTGTTGAGAATGGCGCGGCGGCCGCGGCGGGTGAAGGTGATCTCCTTGCCGTAGCCCTCGATGCGCTCCTTCAGCCAGGCCGCCTGCTCGGGGGCCGAGATATGCATGAACTGCAGCGCGAAGGTGCCGCAATAGGTGCGCTTGAGGATCTCGAGGATCTGGCGCAGCGAGGCCACTTCCAGCCCCAGCACGTTGTCGATGAAGATGGGGCGGTCGAGATCGGCCTCGGTAAAGCCGTATGAGGTGGGGTCCAGCTCGGGATGCGGGGTTTCGTCACGCATGCCAAGCGGGTCAAGATCGGCAATCAGATGGCCGCGGATGCGATAGGCGCGGATGATCATAAGCGCGCGCAGGCTGTCGGTAACCGCCCGCTGCACCTGGGCATCGGTTACCTCGATATCCTTTCTCTGCGCCTCGGCCCTGATCTTGTCGCCGGCGGCCTTGGCCTCGCCCGCGGCGGCCGCGGCGGGCCATTCGCCGGTCAGCGCCGCGGTCAGCTCGTCGCCCGGCACAGGCGGCCAGTCGCGGCGCGCCCAGCTGGGCCCGTCCGCCTGACGCGTGGCCTGGTCGGCCTCGTCGCCCAGCGCCTCGAAAAAGGCCGCCCATTGCGCATCGACGCTGGCGGGATTGCGCGCATGACGCGCCTGCATCTGGTCGATATAGGCGGCATTCGCCCCTTGCAAGAAGCTGGAGGCGTGGAATTGTTCGTTGGGGCTGTGTTCGGTCATGGCAAGCCTCGCTCGGGGGCGTCACTCAGGGGGCGGAAAGACGGTTCTGGTCATGAAGCCGTGGGTGGCTGACAATTCGTCATCGGCGGTGGTCGCCGGCGGCTGGCGCACCGCCATCACGCGCAGCCGCGCGCCGGCGGCAAGGGCGACGGGGCCATATTCGATAACGGCAATCCCGTCAGGGTCGGGGCCATTGTCGCGTTGGGGCAGGGCGGAGGTGAAGATGGCATCGACCACCGAGGTATCGGCCATCGCCACCCAGCACTCGATGGCGCGATGGCCGTCATCTGCGCTCATGCCGGCGAGAAAAAGCACCGCGCCGGGGCGCACCATGAGCGTGCGATCGGCGGTCATGGAAAACCAGTGCGCGCGGTTGGCAGAACGCAGCGCGCGCATCTCCTCTTCGCTGCCGCGGCCCAAATCCTCGCGCGCGGGCGTGACCGGCTCGAAGGCATCGGCCAGCCGTACGGTGACATCGGCGCGAATCTCGCGCCCGGCGCTCTCCCAGCCGGCGGCCTCGAGCGCTTCGCGGTAGCGGGCGGGGTCGAAATGGCCATCCTGGCAAGCCTGCACCGGCCCTATTGGCAGTGCAAGCCCTTCCGGGATGCCCGCCTGTGCATCCGTTTCATCGGCGCCGGCCGGCCCGGCGGCAGGCGAAAGCAGCAAGGCCGCGATGAAACCGGCGACAAGGCTGCGCCGCGCGCCTGCCCTTCCCGGCCTCGCCCTGTGCCGCAAGCTGCTTTCCATTGGCATGGCCCGGCTACCCCTTTATGGCCTTCTGCACGGCTTCGCCCAGCGTGGCAGGGCTGTCTGCCACCACGATGCCGGCTTTCTTCATTGCCTCGATCTTCGATTCGGCATCGCCCTTGCCGCCGGCGACTATGGCGCCGGCATGGCCCATGCGCCGGCCCGGCGGGGCAGTGCGCCCGGCGATGAAGCCCGCGACCGGCTTCCAGCGGCCCTTCTTGCGCTGATCGGCCAGGAACTCGGCCGCCTCTTCCTCGGCCGCGCCGCCGATCTCGCCGATCATGATGATCGATTGCGTCTCGTCATCGCCAAGGAACATGTCCAGCAGATCGATATATTCGGTGCCCTTGATCGGGTCGCCGCCGATGCCCACGGCGGTGGACTGGCCCAACCCCAGATCGGTGGTCTGCTTCACCGCTTCATAGGTCAGCGTGCCCGAGCGGCTGACCACGCCGACGCTGCCGCGCTGGTGGATATGGCCGGGCATAATGCCGATCTTGCAGGCATCGGGGGTAATCACGCCGGGGCAGTTGGGGCCGATCAGCCGGCTGGACGTGCCTTCCAGCGCGCGCTTGACGCGCATCATGTCGAGCACCGGAATCCCTTCGGTGATGCACACGATCAATTCCATCCCGGCATCGATCGCTTCCAGGATCGAATCGGCGGCAAAGGGCGGCGGCACATATATGGCGCTGGCATTGGCGCCGGTCCTGGCCTTGGCCTCGTGTACCGAGTTGAACACAGGCAGGCCCAGATGCTCCTGCCCGCCCTTGCCCGGCGTTACCCCGCCGACCATCTGCGTGCCATAGGCGATCGCCTGTTCGGAATGAAAGGTGCCCTGCGAGCCGGTGAAGCCCTGGCAGATGACCTTGGTGTTTTTATCTACGAGAATGGCCATTCGGCACCCCTTTTCTTAGTATTGCGGGAAGAAGCCGGCTGGCTCCTCCCTTGTTTCGCAAGCGTCGGCCAAGCGCGCGGATGCGCGTTGCAATGTGGCTTGCCGTTGCCTTCGGGCGGACAAGATCGGCGCCCCCCACAAGATCGGCATCCCCCAGCAGACGGGTTGCCAGGCGTAGCGCATCCTCCCGCAGCGCTGCGGGATCGCGCGCGACGGCGGGTTCGGCGACCGGCGGGAAGAGCGACTCGCGCTGCGAAAAGAAGTTTCGGCGCAGTTTTTCGTTGCTCACGGCATGGGAATCGATGATCTGCTGGCGCTGTTCCTGGGTCAGGGCGAGGCGGCTGCCTTGCGCGGAATGCGCCATCAACCTGTCACGCAGGCGCTGGCCCAGCGGATCGCGGCTGCCATCGGGCAGCAATTCCGGCGTATGCTCGTTGAAGAGCCGCAGCAGTTCTGCCGCTTCGGCCGATAGCGCTTCGTTGCTGCGCGGCGGCATTTTCAGTTCCGACATGTCAATTCCGTCGCAAGCATGGCAGAAATCGGCGATCAGATCGCCCTGATGCAGGAAATCCTTTTCAAGCAGCCGGACATCGAGCCGGTCGCGACCGACGACTTTTACCCATCGGTTCACTTTCTTGAAATAGTTTTGCCGGATCCCGTGTGATTGCACGAAGCTTTCCAGCGTCTTCTTTCCGCCGCGCTTGATCGATTCGGAATAGGCGCTGACGATCATGTCTTCCTGACGGCGCAGATACAGAATGTAAGTCACCGGATCGAACAGTTCGCGCAGCATGTGATCCAGCGCAGCGATCGCCTCGTTTGTCTTGACCCAGGCCAGGATATGCTCTGACGAGATCAGGACCGTCGGCGCGGCCCAGTTTTTCCGTCGCCGGCGCAACCAGTCCTGCAACGCAGCGGTTTGAACGCGCTGCGCCTCCATGTCGGGATAGCCATAGCGAAGCCGGTGTTCGGGTGAAACCTGTTCACCGGCAAGCGTCAAGGCTGCTGCCGCGAATTCGAACTGGCTGCCGCGGTTCGGCTCGAATCGCTCATATCGGAAGCCTTGCGCCTTTAGAGGAGACCAGTTCGACGCCAGAAAAGCCTGGATCGAACTGGTCCCGGTCTTTGGCGACCCGATATGAACGACCGCACGCATGCCTTTAGCCCTTGACCGCCTTCACGATCTTCTGCGCGGCATCCGACAGATTGTCGGCGGCAATCACGTCGAGGCCGGAATTGTTGATGATTTCCTTGCCCTTCTCGACATTGGTTCCTTCAAGCCGCACCACCAGTGGCACCTGCAGGCCCACCTCCCTGACCGCCGCGATCACCCCTTCGGCGATGATGTCACAGCGCATGATGCCGCCGAAGATGTTGACCAGAATGCCCTTCACATTCTTGTCCGAGGTGATGATCTTGAACGCCTCGGTCACCTTCTCCTTGCTGGCGCCGCCGCCGACATCGAGAAAGTTGGCGGGCTCGGCCCCGTAAAGCTTGATGATGTCCATCGTCGCCATCGCCAGCCCGGCACCGTTGACCATGCAGCCGATCTCGCCATCGAGCGCGATGTAGTTGAGATCGAATTTCGAGGCCGCCAGTTCCTTGGGGTCTTCCTCGCTTTCATCACGCAGCGCCAGGATTTCGGACTGGCGGTAAAGCGCGTTCGAATCGAAGCCCATCTTGGCGTCGAGGCATTTCAGATCGCCCTTGTCGGTCACGATAAGCGGGTTGATCTCCACCATCTCGGCGTCGCGCTCGACGAACAGCTTGTAGAGCTTGCTCACCAGATCGACACATTGCTTGATCTGCTTGCCCTCAAGCCCCAGCGCAAAGGCCACGCGGCGGCCGTGAAAGCCCGAGATGCCGGTGGCAGGGTCAATGGTGAAGCTGAGGATCTTCTCGGGCGTCGCGGCGGCGACTTCCTCGATATCCATGCCGCCCTCGGTGGAACAGACGAACGAGATGCGGCTGGAGGCGCGATCGACGAGCAGCGCCAGATAAAGCTCGCGCTCGATATCCGAGCCATCCTCGATATAGATGCGGCCCACCTGCTTGCCGGCGGGACCGGTCTGATGCGTGACCAGCGTTCGCCCGAGCATGGCATTGGCGTGTTCGGCTGCTTCCTCGACCGATTTCGCCAGCCGCACGCCGCCCTTGTCGCCGGCCGAGGCTTCCTTGAAGCTGCCCTTGCCGCGGCCGCCGGCATGGATCTGCGCCTTGACCACCCAAAGCGGGCCGTCCAGTTCGCCGGCGGCGGTCTTGGCTTCTTCGGCGCGAAAAACCACGCGGCCATCCGAGACCGGCACGCCATAGCTGCGAAGCAGACCCTTCGCCTGGTATTCGTGGATGTTCACGTCAACTGTCCCCGTCTGCTGCGAATTTGTGCGCCGTAATGACATGAATCCGGCGCGGGACAAATGGTAAATCGCGTTGATTTGTTGACGCGGGGCAATTTTTCACTGTTTGTGATCACGCGCATTTTCACTGTGATCACTTGATCGCGCCCCAACTTCCCCGGCTGTGCCTGTCTGCGGGAGCCATCGGGCCGGCTGGCATGGCGACCGGAAGGTTTCGACCGAAGGCCGTCATGTGGCCGACAATGCGCGGACAGATCCGCAATCTCGATGCGGCGGGGCCGCACGCGCTTGCGGGCAATGTGCGCGCCTTTGACCAGCACTGTTTCGAGCGCCCCCCTGCTGCGTTGCGGCCGCGCCAAGGCCGGGCAGAGAGGTGCCCGCGAACCGCGCTCCCGCCCGCCCTCCCCGCGCGGCTTGCGGGCGCTGCCGGTGCAGTAGCTCGGGCGGGCATGCAGGCCGAGGTATCGGAACCGATCATTCCCCGTCGGGCACGTAGCGCGCCCGGCTCGGCCGTCGCGCCCCGCCTGGCGAGGTTTGTGCTTTGGCTTGCCCCCACACAAACGCAGCGCGCAGTGGCCTGGATGCCCGTCCGGAGAGCCCACCGACAGGGCGGCGCAGGCCGGCTGTGCCGATCTTGCAAGCGGGCGCCGATATGAAGGTGGCAATGGACCGAGGTGCAGGCTGTGCGACACCACGCCACGCAGCCGAGATCGCCCTATCGCAAGGCCGGGCACGAGTGCACCGCGCTCATTAGCATTCACGCGATGTGCTCCTGCAATCTGTTCTCGCGGGCCTTCCGAGAAACTGGCTCATGGCCTACGAAGCTTCCGAAGTGTGCAAACGGAACTCATATCGGTTGCACGCGCAAGCCCGGCTCAAGGCCGAGGCGCCATCAGGCCGGCCGGTCGGTTATCGGGTTGCTTAGTCGCTCTCGTCCGGTTGCGGTGCGCGCAGCCCAAGCGCCTCGCCTGCCGGCAGCATCAGCCCTCCGAGCAGGACCAGCATTATTTCGCCATTCTGCATTCGTGCCTCGTTTACCCGCTGATAGGCGGTCACCGGCACGGCATCGTTGGTTGTCTCGCCGGTGCGTGTCTCCAGCATGAAACTGTAGCGCCCCTCGGGCAGGGGCTCGCCGTCGCTGTCGGTACCCTCCCAGGTGAAGCTTTGTGTATCGACCGGCAGATCGATCCGGTCGACGATGGTGCCCGACTGGTCGCGCACCACCAGGGTGGCCCGGTCGGCACTTGCCGGTGCGTCGGGGGCAAGCGCGACCGGGCTGCCATCGAACCAGGCCTCGCCGGGAACGCCCACCTCCATGCCGACCCAGTTGCCCAGATCGCCGAGCCCCGAACGGCTGATCAGCGAGGCCAGCAACTGGTTTGTCTGCACCTGCTGTTCCACGCCGGAAAAGGTGGCCAGTTGAACGGCGAAATCGGAGGCGTTCATGGGGTTGAGCGGGTCCTGGTTGCGCATTTGAACGGTGAGCATGTTGAGAAAGGTCAGATAGTCGCTCCCCATCGCCGGGCCGGGGGCTTGCGCGTGCACGCCACCTTGCCGGGTCGGGCCCGTGCTTTGACCAAGAGGCTGGATATCCATTGGCAGGCTCCTTTCAGAGGCGAAGATCAAGATGGGCGGTCGCTGACGAGCCGGCCGATGCGGCCCCGGCCGGGCCGGCGGGCTGATTGGTATCGATGCCGACGCTGGCGGGGCTCGCGCCCGTGCCATTGCCTCCGGCGGCGCTACCGTCGCCGCCGGATCCGTGCGCCGAGCCGTCAGCGAAGCTGAAGGCAAGATCGGTAAAGCCCAGCCGGCGCATGTCATCGGCGAGCAGATCGATATGGCGGCGCAGCAGTTCGAGGGTTTCGGAGCGCTCGGCCGAGAGCGAGACGCTCATCGCCCCGTCGCGGTTTTGCAGCGTGATTTCGACCCGGCCCAGTTCGGCCGGGGAGAGCATCAGTTCGACCCGCCCGCCTGACGCGCGCTGCAGCGCCGGTACGACCTGATCGACTATGTCCCGACCGCCGGCAGCGCGTGCAATATCGCCGGCTGGCGCAGTGGCGGCGGGGCCAGCGATGCGCATTGGCGCGGCAGCCTCGATCCCGAGCGCCGATTTCATACCGTCCCTGCTGGCGCTGCGCAGCGCATGCAAGCCGCCGACATTGTCTGCATCGAGCGCCCCTGCGGGAGGCGGCGGCAAGGCAGGTTGCGGCGCAGATTCGATCGCCGATGCGCTCACCGTCTGGGTTGCGAGGCCCGTTTGCACCGGAGCCGCTCCCGAGGCGGCCAATCCCGCCTTGGCCAGCGTGGACGGCAGCGAGGAATGTCTGTTCGAGATCACGCTCCCCGGCGCCAAGGCGGCCGGACCCTTAGTGCCTGGCCGTGCGCCAGTAGTGGCTCTGGCTGATGTGGGTGCGCCTTCCTGCAGTTTTTCTGCCATGCCGATGCTCTGCCCGGCCATCGCGCCCCGTCCGCCGGTGGTCAGCGCCGGTTCGGGCATGGCCGGCGCGGGGGCGCGCGCGCGGTGGGCCGAAGCGCCTTCCCCAGAGGCCCCTTTCGCCAGTGCAGCCGTGGCGAGCACGCCATCTGCCCTGCGCCCTGCGGCTCGCTCCGTCGAATCCGATCCGGCTGCCGCGCGCGCTGCAGTGCCGATGGTCGCGCTGTCGAACGCGCCCGCTCGGGCGGCAAGAGTGGCGCTGGCCGACGAAGGCGCGCCGTCCGGCAGCTTCGCCGGTATGCCGTTGTCCTGCCCGGCCATCGCGCCCCGACCGCCGGCGGTCAGCGCCGGCTCGGGCATGGCCGGCGCGGCTGGGGCTGAGCGGTGCGCCGTGGCTCCTTCGCCGGAAGCTCCTTTCAGCAGCGCTGAAGTGGGCCCCGCCCGGACATCCGAATCAGTTCGAGGGGGAGCATGTGCCTCGCCGCCTGTTCCCCCGCTGGCCGAGCCACGCCCAGCCGATTCGGGCGATGCGGCGCCGGCCCCGGGTTGCGCTGCTCGCTCGGCCGCATCCGACCCGCCCCCCGAAGCCCCTTCCGCCGCCGGTGCGCGTTCATCATGGGCGGTTTCGGGCCGCTGGCCCGAATCAGCTTCGGGGCGCCTTGTGAAGGCCGCGAAACCGTCGGAGCGCTTGCCGGTTTCGCGCGGTGTGGCTTCGCGCGCGCCGGGGGCGCCCTTCTGGCTGGTGCCAAGCGCAGGCGGTGTCGCGGCGGGAACAATCATCATGGGTTTCTCCCGTGCTGTCATGGCTGCCGACTTAACACGGCGTTGGTTACCCAATCTTTACCGCCGCCATTCACGATGCCCGAAATGCCAACCCTTGCCGGAGTGATCCATGTTGCCCTTGCCGGACCTGACGCCATCAACCCCCGCAACTACCCGGGCCACCACGCCCCCCACCGCGCCCGAAAATGCGCTCGCGCGCAGCGCCGCGGCGCTGGAAACCGCCTTTCTGGCCGAGATGCTGAAAGCCGCCGGCCATGGCCGAGTCGCCTCGGTCAGCGGCAAGAATGAGGAAGACCCTTTCGCCTCGTTCATGGCCGATGCCCAGGCGCAGGCGATGATGGCCCGCGGCGGCATCGGCCTGGCCAGCCATATCGAGCGGTCACTGGAAATGCAGCGCCAGGAGGTGCCGGAATGAAACCTGCCCATGACGCCGTGGAAACCCTGTCGCGCCTGATGGAAGAGGAGCGGCGTGCGCTGCTGGCCGGCGATACCCCGGCCTTTGACCGGATTGCACGGCGCAAGGATGCGGCGCTGGCGCGGCTGACCGCGGCGCTGGATGATACGCCCGCTCTGGTGTCCGGCCAGCCCGGTGCGGCAGACGACACCGCGCTGACAGATGCACTCAAGGATCTGCGCGGCAATGCAGCGCGCAGCCGCGATCTGCTCGCCGCCGCACTGGAGGGGATGCGCGATGCCCAGGCATTGCTGGCAGCCCTGCGCGAGATGCGCCACGACACCTATACCGCCGATGGCGGCCGGGAACGCCATGGTGCGCCGGCCGGTCGATTGGAGCGGCGCGCCTGAGTTCCGCGCCCGGTGCGCTGCTTGTCGCTCTCGCCGAAGGAACCGGGGCCTTTGCATTCGGGCATGGCAGCGACATGCAATGGCGACATGCAATGGCAACATGCGTCCGGCGCCGCGGACGATTCGCGCGCGATTGTAGTTGCCGCAATGGGGTGATCGGTTGACGCGGGCCCGGTCCTGGCAGGGCGAAAACCGCGCGCGTGCTTGCGTGTATGCCTGTCGGGCCCGGCATGTCTTTGCGTTTCGCTGCGTTGCCGATCCCGGCGCAGGAAAAGCGCATCGGCATCGGTGCCGGAACACTCCCGCAGCCCGCCTTGCCGAAAGAGAAAGCGCGAATTTGAGTGATTTCCCGTCACCAAATTCGCGGCACTTAAGCCACTGTTAGAGAATCTGCCGCAGCGTGGCATTCGCACCGCAAAGGTGGCGCGGCAACGCCTTACCGGCCTCGCCCGCATGTCCAGAAGGGGCTTCGTTGCCGTTCCGGTGGAACGGCCTGCAAACCGGCGCAAAGTCGCTTCAGACTGAGGAAAATCACATGTCTTCGATTCTTACCAACACCTCTGCCATGGTCGCGCTGCAAACCATGCGTGGCATCAACAGGGATATGGCCGACACCCAGAACCAGATCGCCACCGGCATGAAGGTCGGCTCGGCCAAGGACAACGCCGCCGTCTGGGCCATCTCGCGGGTCATGGAATCCGATGTTCAGGGCTTCAAGGCCATTCAGGAAAGCCTCTCGCTGGGCGAATCGACGGTCGCAGTGGCGCGCCAGGCCACCGAAACGGTGACCAGCCTGCTGACCGAGATGAAGGGCAAGATCGTCGCCGCGCAGGAAGAAAATGTCGATCGCGCCAAGATCCAGACCGACATCACCCAGCTGCAGGAGCAGATATCTTCGGTGGTCAATTCGGCGCAGTTCAACGGGTTGAACCTCGTAAACGGGGCCAGTTCGAACCCGGTGAATGTGCTCTCCTCGCTCGACCGGGCAGCCGATGGCACTGTGAGCAGCAGCGCGATCGCGGTGACTACGCATAACCTCACCACCACCGCCGCACAGTTCGGCGATGGCGATTCGCTCGCGGCCAACCTTACCGTGGACGGGCTGACCGGCGCCGACGAGGTGGCAGCCGGTGCCGATACCGGCGCGCTGACCTTTGGCGGCAACATCGGCACCAATGGCGGCGAATTCGATGTCGTCATCACGGTGGGCGGCGAGACCATTACCCTGCAGACGGCCACCCTGGATGACAACGCCACCGCTGCCGAAGTCGCCGATGCGATTCGCGCTGCGGTCAACGGCTCTGAGAACGCGGCGCTGCAGGGCATCAATCTGGTTGCCGGCGGCACCGGTGCAGAGCTTGAATTCTCCATGGGCGGCAGCTTCGAGGATGTCACCATCGATGTCTCCGACGTGGTGGCCAATTCCGATCTGACCGGCGCCGACGCCAATGGCTGGGAAGATCAGGCGCAGACCCTCGGCGCGACGGCTGCAACCGTCGAATTCGACAGCAGCGCCGAAATCAATGCCGGTGACAGCTACCGTGTGACCGTCGGCTCCGAGAACTTCGATTATGTTGCCGGCGCGGGTGACAGCTTCGAGGATGTCGCCGACGGGCTGGCGGCACTTGTCAATGCCGCGGAAGGCTTCGAGGCCCGAGTGACCGAGGATGGCGGCACATTCACGCTTGAAGTGGTCAACACCTCGGGCACCGATGCCGCCTTCGCCGCTGACGGCGCCGAGGACGGTCAGGCGGCAGGCGGCCTGTTCGCAATGGCCGGGCTCAACGTTACCACCCAGGAGGGCGCCCAGCAGGCGCTGGACGATATCGAGGCGCTGATCCAGTTCTCGATTGATGCCGCCGCCGGCTTCGGTTCGGCCCAGGCGCGCATCGAGATCCAGAGCGACTTTGTCGGCAACCTGATCGATTCGCTCAACACCGGCATCGGCACGCTGATCGATGCCGATATGGAAGCGCAATCGGCGAGGCTGCAGGCGCTGCAGGTGCAGCAGCAGCTGGCCACGCAGTCGTTGTCGATTGCCAACCAGGCGCCGCAGAACCTCCTCGCGCTGTTCCGCTAAGCCAGTGACGGGGTCCGCCATGGCGGGCCCCGCCCAAGCCCTGCACTTCAGGGCGCGTAGCCGCCGCCCGCACAGCCGAAGGACACTCAATGAACGCCCCTGCTTTCGCACAATCCGCCTATGGCGCCCAGGCGCGCAGCGTCAAGACGCCGCGCGATGTCGAGCACGACCTCCTCGCCCGCATCACAGCCCGGCTGCGCCGCGCCGCCGAGCACGAGGGGCCGGGCGCCTATCCCGAACTCGTCGCCGCGCTGGACGAGAACGCCCGCCTCTGGACGGTCTTTGCCGCCGATCTGGCCGGGCCGGGCAACGCCTATCCCGACGATCTGCGCGCCGGACTGCTGTCGCTGGCCGGTTTCACGCTGGAACACACGCGCAAGGTGTTGCGCGAGAAGGCCGAGACCGCGCCGCTGATCGAGATCAACACCATCGTCATGCGCGGGCTGCGCGGTGGCGTGGAGGTGGCGTGATGGGCGGCCTTATCCTCAAGCTCGCCCCGCAGGAGCGTGTGTTGATCAACGGCGCCGTGATCGAAAACGGCGACCGGCGCAGCCGGTTCTGCGTGCTCACCCCGGATGCCAACATCCTGCGGCTGCGCGATGCCATCCACCCCGAAGAGGCGCGCACCCCGGTGCGCCGCGTGTGCTACATCGCGCAGCTGGTTCTGTCGGGCGATGTCGCCCCCGAAGAGGCGCGCCCGCAGCTTCTGCGCGGGATCGAGCAACTCAGCCAGGTGCTTACCGACCCCGACAGCCGCAGCCGGCTGGACCATGCCACGCGCGCGGTGCTCGCCGGCGGCTATTACCAGGGGTTGCGTGCGCTTCGCGCACTTATCCCGCGCGAGGACCGGCTGTTTGCCGTGGCGCGATCATGAGCTTTCAGCCGGTTCTTCCCACGGGCGGTTATGTCGGTTGGCGCTTTCTGGAGCGCACGCTCGAGCGCCAGCAGGAACAACATGCCTCGATGCCAATGGCGCAGCGCGACGAGGCCCGCTTTCGCGAGAAGATCGGCTCGATCGACAATGCCCGCGCCCTGACCAACGACCGGCAATTGCTGCGCGTAGCGCTCACCGCTTTCGGCCTGGCCGAGGATCTGCCCAACCGGGCCTTTATCCAGCGCGTCCTGGAAAGCCCGACCTCGGAACGCGGCAGCTTTGCCAACCGCATGGCCGACCGGCGCTACCAGGCGCTGGCGGCGGCTTTCGGTTTCGGCGAGACCGAGGGGCCGCGCACGCGTGAGCCCGGTTTCGCCGATCGCGTGCTCGCGCTGTACCGCGAGCGATCCTTCGAGGCGGCGGTAGGCCAGCAGGACGATTCGATGCGCATGGCGCTGGCGCTGCAGCGCGACCTGACCGAGATCGCGCAGCGCGACGCCAGCGACGAGGCGCACTGGCTGCGCGTTCTGGGAACGCCCAGCCTGCGTAAGGTCTTCGAGACCGCCTTCAACCTGCCATCGGCTTTCGGCGCGCAGGATCTCGACCGACAGGTTGAAATCATGAAGCGGCGCAGCCGCTCCGCCTTCGGCGACTCGACGGTCAGCCAGTTCACCGATTCCGACAAGCGCGACGCGCTGATCCGGCGCTTCTTCATAGGCGAGCAGGTCGCCCAGGTTTCGACGCTGGGCAGCGGCGCAACCGCGCTGGCGCTATTGCAGGCGGGTCAAGGCCCGGCGCGCGGCCCGATGATGCCGCCGCCCCTGCCGCTGACGCTGCCACGCTGAAGGGCAGGGCCAACGCCGCCTGCCGGCGATCATCTGCCGAAAAAACTTGACATGAGTCATGAAACATAGCGCCGAATGCGTGTAGCATTAACGGTGGCGTGGCAGCCCTGTCATTGCCTTTCGATCCTGTTACATGGAGGACGAGTTGATGACGTTTCGGGCAATGATTCCGGGCCTAATTCTGGCAGCGGGCCTGGCCATGGCCATGCTGTCGGCATTGGCTACGCCGGCGCAGGCACAGCGCACCGATTACTGGAACTTGAGTTGCAACCAGCTCTGGTATGAGCGCAACCTGATCTATGCCAATCGCGGCTACTGCTTCCAGACGCAGCGCGCGATTCGCACCTTTGGCCCGCGCTGCTACCCACCCTACGGCCAGCTGTCCACGGCCGAGCAACGCCGCGTGGCCGAGATCATCCGCTGGGAACGCCAGCGCGGCTGCCGCTGAGCCACGACGGATCGTGCCGGAGCGCCGGACGCTGCGGCCCGTTCCGAAATCGGCCGGCGGGGCCGGCCATTCAAACGCGCCTGATGCAGGGCGTGTCTGGTGATGACAGCCGTCGGAGGGCAGAGGGGATGACAGGAAAGAGCGGACTCATGCTTGCGGCAGCGATGGTTGCCGCGCTGGCCCAGCTGCAACCAGCGCGGGCGAATGATTCGATGGCGGGCATGGCGCTGGGCGGGCTGCAATTCATTCGCTCGGACGACGTGGCCATGGTGGAGCAGTTCCTGCACATCACCCCCGACCGGGTACATGTGCGCTATGTTTTCCGCAACGAGAGCGACAGCACCGTCGATGCCCTTGTCGCCTTTCCGCTGCCGGCGCTGGGGTATCCCGATGATTTCGATTATGTCTGGGTGCCGTTCGAGGAAAGCGCCAACTATGTCGGTTTCCGCACCATGATCGATGGCAGCGAGATCGAGCCGAATGTTGACAGCCGCGCGCTGCTTCTGGGCATCGATATCACCGAAAGGCTGCGCGCGCTGGATGTTTCGCCGGTACCCTTCGGCTATCAGGCGGTCGAGGCCATCGCCGCGCTGCCTGCCGCCACCCGCGCGGCGCTGCGCGAGGATCTGCTCATCGACGCGCACAACCAGCCTTTGTGGCGGCTCGAGACCAGTTTCTGGCGCCGGCAAAGCTTTGCACCCGGTGTCGAGGTGGTGGTCGAGCATGAATACACCCCGGTACGCGGCGGCAGCGCCTCGTCGCCGGTGGGCAATATGCCCCCTGCCGAGGGCGGCGACTGGGCCGATCATGCGCGCGAACGCTACTGCATCGAGCGCGCGCTGGAAGAAGCAATGTATCGGCGCCAGCGCACCGGCCCCGACGACCTGTACCTGACCTTTACCACCAGCGAGGTGGGGTATGTGCTGATGACCGGGGGCAATTGGCGCGGCCCGATCGGGCGTTTCCGGCTGGTCGTCGAGGCTCCACACCCCGAGGATTTCGTCTTCATGTGCGAGGATCGCGCCACGCGCGTGGCCCCGAACCGGATCGAGATCGATGCGACGGATTTCTGGCCCTGGGGCGATCTCGACATCCTGTTCGCGCATCTGAGCGGCGAAGGCATCGAGCGCGACGACTGGTGAGGGTTACGCTCAACGCCACTGGCTGTGCCGCCCGCAGCGACGGTGCCTTGACGCGTCTCACCCGCAGGATGGGCAATAATGCCCATCCTGGCAGCGTCAGGTTTTCGAACCGGTTTGCCGGAAAGGCGCTCAAACCACCCGTTCGACCATCATCTTCTTGATCTCGGCAATCGCCTTGGCCGGGTTCAGCCCCTTGGGGCAGGTCTTGGCGCAATTCATGATGGTGTGGCAGCGATAAAGCTTGAACGGGTCGTGCAGATCGTCGAGCCGCTCGCCGGTGGCTTCGTCGCGCGAATCGATGATCCAGCGATAGGCGTGCAGAAGCGCCGCCGGGCCCAGATAGCGGTCGCCATTCCACCAGTAGCTGGGGCAGGAGGTGGAGCAGCAGGCACACATGACGCATTCATAGAGACCGTCGAGTTTTTCGCGGTCCTCGATGGATTGTTTCCACTCTTTCGCCGGGGTGTTCGATTTCGTCTCCAGCCAGGGCTGGATGCTGGCGTGCTGGGCGTAGAAATGCGTCAGATCGGGCACCAGATCCTTGACCACCGGCATATGTGGCAGCGGGTAGATGCGCACATCGCCCTTCACTTCGTCCATGCCGAAGATGCAGGCCAGCTCGTTGCCGCCATCGATATTCATGGCGCAAGAGCCGCAGATGCCCTCGCGGCAGGAACGGCGAAAGGTCAGCGTGGGGTCGATCTCGTTCTTGATCTTGATCAGCGCGTCCAGAACCATAGGCCCGCAGCTGTCCATATCAACGAAATAGGTGTCCACGCGCGGGTTCTCGCCGTCATCGGGGTTCCAGCGATAGATGCGGAAGGTGCGCAGGTTCTTCGCGCCTTCGGGCTTGGGCCAGGTCTTGCCGACGCGGATCTGGCTGTTTTTCGGCAGGGTCAGTTGAACCATCTAGGACTCCTAGCGAGCAAGTTGTAGAGCAGACTCAGAGTACCGGATCCACGCATCCCGTGGGCCACGGCGCCGATGTAACCGACGGTCGTTTAGACCGTAAACAACGACTCTGCGATCGCGTCTTGTCATCGAAACATTCAGGATCGCATGGTTTACAGCGAGAGCATGAGCGATTAGGCGGTTCTCCAACCAATCGATTTCACGAGAGGCCGATATATTTGCAGGCCCAGTGTCGCAAGTTTCATTACGCCCGGAACACCTTGGATAAAGAATCAATTTTGTAATGCCTGCCGGCTGTTGCTCCATGGCTCTCCGGTACTTGGCCAGTTTATCTGAGGTAAAGACTTCACCTGCAAAAGAACTCTGTGTTTTACCTGCATACCAAGGCGTTGGCTGCCCTCTTTGGTTCTCGATTACAAACAGATAGCACCCAATAGCTTTTCGGATATTGTAATCAAATTCCTCTTCCATCGTATGCCAGAATCGCTCGCGCCACCTACCATTGCCCAAGTCAAACTCTACGGCAGGGGTAACAGCAAAATAAGGCATCAGTAAACACGCGCCTTGGGGGCGATCTTTTTCGGCTCGATGCCGCCCTTCTCGGGCGGGGTGAGCGGTTCAGTAATGACCGGGCGATAATCCAGCCGGACCTTGTTGCCATCGACCCAGGCGAGCGAATGCTTGCGCCAGTTCTGGTCATCGCGCTCGGAGAAATCCTCGCGGGCGTGGGCCCCGCGCGATTCCTTTCGCGCCAGAGCGCCGTTGATGGTGGTCAGTGCATTGGGCATGAGGTTTTCAAGCTCAAGCGTTTCCATCAGGTCCGAGTTCCAGATCAGCGAGCGGTCGGTAACCTTGATGTCGCTCAGCTTGGCGGCCACCTTCTCCATCTCGGCCACGCCTTCGGCCAGCACCTCTTCGGTGCGGAACACGGCGGCGTTGGACTGCATGGTCTTCTGCATTTCCAGCCGCAGATCGGCCGTGGGCACCGCGCCATCGGCATTGCGGATACGGTCAAACCGTTCCAGCGCGGCATCGACCGCTGCCTTGGGCGCCACCGGCACCGGCGCCTCGGCATCGACCACCTGACCGGCGCGGATGGCGGCGGCGCGGCCGAACACTACCAGATCGATCAGCGAATTCGATCCCAGCCGGTTTGCCCCATGCACCGAGGCGCAGGCCGCCTCGCCCACCGCCATCAGCCCCGGCGCCACCCGGTTGGGGTTCTCGCCATCGGCGTTGAGCACCTCGCCCCAGTAATTGGTGGGAATGCCGCCCATGTTGTAATGCACCGTCGGCAGCACCGGGATGGGCTCGCGGGTGACATCGACCCCGGCAAAGATGCGCGCCGATTCGGAAATGCCGGGCAGGCGCAGATGCAGCGTTTCCGGCGGCAGGTGGTTGAGATGCAGGTGGATATGGTCCTTGTTCGGCCCCACCCCGCGCCCCTCGCGGATTTCAATCGTCATGCAGCGCGAAACCACGTCGCGGCTGGCCAGATCCTTGTAGGTGGGGGCGTAGCGCTCCATGAAGCGCTCGCCCTCGGAATTGGTCAGGTATCCGCCCTCGCCGCGCGCGCCCTCGGTGATCAGGCAGCCGGCGCCATAGATGCCGGTGGGGTGGAACTGCACGAATTCCATGTCCTGCAGGGGCAGCCCTGCACGGGCGATCATGCCGTTGCCGTCGCCGGTGCAGGTATGCGCCGAGGTGGCGCTGAAAAAGGCCCGGCCATAACCGCCGGTGGCCAGCACCACCATCTTGGCGTTGAACTGGTGCATCGTGCCGTCATCGAGCTTCCAGGCCAGCACGCCCTGGCACTGGCCGTCCTCGCTCATGAGCAGGTCGAGGGCGAAATACTCGATATAGAACTCGGCCTTTTGCTTGAGCGACTGGCCATAGAGCGTGTGCAGCATTGCGTGGCCGGTGCGATCGGCGGCGGCGGCTGTGCGCTGCACGGGCGGGCCCTCGCCGAACTCGGTCGTATGGCCGCCGAAGGGGCGCTGATAGATCCTGCCGTCTTCGGTTCGAGAGAAGGGCACACCGTAATGCTCCAGCTCATAGACAGCCTTGGGCGCCTCGCGCGCCAGATATTCCATCGCGTCGGTGTCGCCCAGCCAGTCGGAACCCTTCACCGTGTCATACATGTGCCACTGCCAGTGATCGGGGCCCATGTTGGAAAGGCTGGCGGCTATGCCGCCCTGCGCCGCCACGGTGTGGCTGCGGGTGGGAAAGACCTTGGTGATGCAGGCCGTGCGCAGCCCCTGTTCGGCCATGCCGAGCGTGGCGCGCAGCCCCGCGCCGCCGGCGCCGACCACCACCACGTCAAAGGAATGTTGTTCGATTTCGTATGCAGCCATGTGTCTTTCCTCAGGCGCCAAACAGGGTGGTGGCGACAGCCAGCGTGCCGGCTACCGCCAGCGCGCCACAGGCGAAGGTGTTGAGCATCAACAGCGCCACCCGCGCGGGTTTGTTGGGCACGTAATCCTCGATGACCACCTGCACGCCCTGCGCCAGATGCCAGAAAGCGACGAGGAAGAACAGCACCGCCACCAGCGCATTGCCGAAGCTGGAATAGGTGGCCAGCATTGCCTCGTGCCCGCCGCCCAGCGCGCGGCCGAATGGGATGACGAACAGGACGGTCAGCGGGATCAGCGCCACCGACGACACCCTTTGCATCCACCAGTGATGCGCCCCCTCGCCGGCAGCGCCAAGGCCGTGAACGCGCGAATAATCGGTCTTGAATGCCATGCCGCCCTCCGTCAGACGATGATGATCGTTATCAGCGTCAGCACCACCGAGGCGCCGATCACGATGTAGTTGGCGCGCTGGGTCGCCTCGAGGTCGAAATTGCGGCCCATGTCCCAGACCAGGTGCCGGATGCCGTTGCAGAAGTGATAGCACAGCGCCCAGAGCGAGAGCATCATCACCACCAGCCCCAGCCATGAACTCAGCAGCCAGTCCACGGTGGCGAAATGCGCCGCCGACCAGGCGCCGGCGACAAACCACCAGACCACCAGCACTGTGCCGGGGACAAGCGCCATGCCGGTGATCCGGTGCAGGATCGACAGGCGCGCGGTCAGCGGCAGGCGGTAGATCGTCAAATGTGGTGAAAGAGGCCGGTTGCCCCGGTTCACATCAGCCATGGTCGTTTCCCTTCACTTGGCGGGCGTTCAGGGCGCGCCCGCTGGCTCTGCGCCGATGAATAGCGGATTTTTCAGCCAAGTCACGCCGGGAATGACCGAAAACACCGCGCAAGCCGGTTGCGACGGTGAAAAAGCCGGTTTTGTGATCACGTAATATTTTGTGTGATCACATAAAATGCGTGCACCGCCCCGGCACATGTTCTGCCGTTGTGCCGGGGCGCGATCGCGGAATCAGAAATTCACGTTTGTGGAAAAGGCCACCCGCGCGCCCTCGCCGGCCCCGCGGTGGTAGCGGATGTCGGCATCGAAATTGTCATTGATTGTGTAGGTCACACCGACATTGCCGTAACTTGCCCCGGTCGCCCGGCCGAGCGTCGCCGATGCATCGAACGCGTCGAACAGCCCGACCGAGAAACCGGCATGGGCATCGGTCGGAAGCAGGTTGTCCTCCGGGTCAAGGTAAAGCCCGCCGAACAGCGTCACATTGCCGGCATCGTGCTCCGCAAGAAGGAACAGCTCGCCGCCGAGATCGCCCGAATTGTTGTAGAAGTAACGGGCGTATCCGGCATCGAAGCTGGTGTTACCGACCTCCCAGCGATAACCGCCGTAAAGGTTGAGTTCGAACCGGTCGGGCGCGAAACGCACATTCGAGGCCCAGAGACCGCCATAGAAGCCGCCCGATTCGACCTCTGCCCAGGGCTGAAGGGCCAGATAGGCGCTGCCGTCATCCGACTGCGTGGAACCGCGTGAAATGTAGTGGGTAGTCAGCGTGGCGCCATAGGAGAAACTGAAACCCTGGGCCGAGGCGCCCGTCGCCAAAAGAAAAGACGCCGCCAGCGTGGCGGCGAGCACGTTTGTCTTCTTCATTTTTTTGCTCCGTCAGTACTGCTCGGTTCGTTGCCCGTGCGCCAAACTCTGCGCAAGCTTCGCCATCAGGCAAGCAGAAACCGACGGATTCGCTGAAAAAAAACGGCTATTGTGGCGCAAACGCCGCCATTGCCTGGCCGAACGCCACGCAACGTCAACGCGGCATAAGCACCCAGCAATCGAGATCGAGCAGCACCTCGGGCAGATAGCGCCCGTCATCGCCGCGCAGCGCCCCCGCCGCGCCGCGCGTTGCTACCAGACGCAGGCGCAGCGCGCCGACCCCGGGCGCGGGCGTCTCGGCCTTGTCCAGAACCTCGCTCCAGGCGCGCAGCGTGTCGCCGGCAAAGCAGGGGTTGGCATGGCTGCCGGCATTGATGGCGGCGATGATCTGGGCATTGGCCAACCCGTTGAAGCTCAGCGCGCGGGCCAGGCTGATGACATGGCCGCCATAGATCAGCCGTCTGCCATCCTCGCGGGCGCCGGTATCGAAATGCACCCGTGCGGTGTTCTGCCACAGCCTTGTGGCCATCATGTGCTCGGCTTCCTCGATGGTCACGCCATCGACATGGTCGATCACCTCGCCAACCGCATAGTCGCCCCAGCGATGCGGTTCGCCGGCGAGCGCGAAATCGTAGCCCGAGAAATCCAGCCCCGCCGGCACCACCAGATCTGCCGCCGCCACCGCACCGGCCAGGTCAGGCACCACCGCCTCGGGCGCCGGGGAATCAAGATTGCGCTTGCGCACCATCACCCAGCGCACATAGTCAAGCACCGCAACCCCGTGCTGGTTCAACCCCGTCGTGCGCACCCAGACCACGCCGGACTTGCCATTAGAATTTTGCTTCAGCCCGATGATTTCGCTTTGCGCCAGCAACGTGTCGCCGGGCCAGACCGGGGCCAGAAAGCGCCCCTCGGCATAGCCCAGATTGGCCACCGCATTGAGGCTGATATCGGGCACCGTCTTGCCGAAGACCAGATGAAAGGCGATCAGATCATCCACCGGCGCCGCCGGCAAACCACAGACGCGGGCAAATTCATCCGAGGAATGAAGCGCCCCGCGCGCCGGATAAAGCGCATGATAAAATGCCCGTTCACCCCCTGAAACCGTGCGCGGCACCGCATGGCGGATCACCTCGCCCAACCGGTAATCCTCGAAAAACCGCCCCTGATTGGTTTTCATGCCTTGATCACCCGCAACCGGGCGCCCCTTCATCTTGCCTCAAATACGCCGGGGGGAGACGGCGCAGCCGGCGGGGGGGCGCGGCCCCCCCCCCGCTCCCCCCACCGGATATACCGGCCGGATTCCCCCGG
>JAFIEG010000117.1 GCA_020832665.1 Pararhodobacter sp.
ATGACGAAACCCTTGCTCGGGTATTCGAGCCCTTCTTCACCACCAAGCCCGTCGGTGAAGGCAGTGGATTGGGTCTCAGCATGGTCCATGGTTTCGTGTATCAGTCAGGCGGGCATATGCAGGTTCACAGCAGCCTGGGCGCGGGCACCACGGTCGAATTGATGCTGCCGCGTCAGGCCCGGCACGCAGACGACCGGGAGAGCCCCGAGGCCGAACCCGAACCCCGTCAACACAAACGACGCATGCGCATTCTGGTGGTCGAGGATGAAGATCAGGTGCGCGAGTATATCTGCATGCTTCTCGAGTCGCTGGATTACGACGTCGAGGCCGAGGCGCGCGCGAATTCTGCATTGGTTCGGCTGCGGGCCGGCGAGCCATTCGATCTCTTGCTCTCCGACGTTGTGATGCCCGGCGGAATGGACGGCCGGAAACTGGCCGAAACGATGCTGGAAGAACGACCGGAGCTTCCCGTTCTGCTGGTTTCCGGCCATTCCGAGGAAATCGCCACGAATGGCGGTAAGCTCGACCCGCGCATAAGCTTCTTGCGAAAGCCATTTCGCAAGAGCGCCTTGGAAAAACGGCTGACGGATTTGCTTTGTGGCTGAATCCCTCACACAAGATCCACGCGCCGCGGCCTTGCGCCCGTGGTGGCGAAACGGCTTCGACGCTGCTGCGCCATCGAGCCCGAGATCGGCCAAAGGGCGACCGACGACAGCCTCGACTGTCTTGAGATCGAAGTGACCACCGGCGACGCCGTTCTCGTCGTCCTTTTCGTCTGCGGCCAAGACCTTCGGAAGATACTCGTCCAGCGCCGTGGTCCGCGCCCATCATCACGCCGCGGGTAAAAGAAGGGGCATTGAAACAAGGTTTCGGCCGTTCAGGGGGGGGGGGTGCTGCACGACCACGATCCACCTCCGTGCCAATGGTGCCCATAAACGAGCAGCGTGAAATCGATCAGGCCTGCGATCGCGGCCTTTCCCGCCAACAGGCGCTTCAACGCGGGGTCGATTTCGTGCCGGGCCATCGCCTCGGGCGCGGCTTCGAAGTTCTTGCTGAGCGCCTGCTCGACGGTTCAGCGCAGGCGTCTGAAAACCGTCTTGGCCATCAGCGCGATATCCATGCAAAGATTTCGCCTGGCCTGATAGATCAGGTCCAGCCGCGCCTTTCGCGGGATGCAGGCGCGGCAGTAGATGGCGTCGGTTTCTTCAGGGCTGCGGCTTCGCTTCAGCAGGCGTTCTTCATGAGCATGGAAATAGATCGAGGCCAGCCCCGACACGCCAGGGCGGGATTTCAGCACCCGCGAATAGAGTTCGGGAAAGCGTTCGACATATTGACGCAGCGGCGGACGCGGGCCGATGAAGCTCATGTCGCCGCGGATCACGTTCCAAAGCTGGGGCAACTCATCCAGCCTGTAGCGCCGCAGGAAGGAACCGGTGCGCGTGATGCGATCACTCTTGTCGCCCCCCGAGACACCGCTGTCATCCGCAGCCGGCTTCATGGTTCGAAACTTGATCAGATCGAAACCTTCGGTGGGAGTTTTCATGCGCTCGGAAACATAAAGGACCGGGCGACCATCCAGTAAAAGGATGATCAGGGCGGTGATCAGTATCACCGGGCCAAGAATGATTGCCATGGTCAGGCCGCCGAAAAGATCAAGAAGCCGTTTCGAGAAGGTCATGAGCGTGGGACATCTTTCCATTGCCGGACCATTTCTTCCGGCCTTGAATCAGATGGCCCGAATTCATGCAGTAAGGACAGAGCGGCGCAATCGAGTGTGATGTTCTGGTGGGCATGCTCGGACGGGTGTCGCTTGGTCCAAGGGTGCCCTGCCGCATCGGCAAGCTCTTCCATGGCAACCGGAACCGGCGCCGCCAGATTCAGCACGCCCGGCAGCGCGTTGGCGTGCAGGCAGAGCGATTGCAGCACCGCCGCCATGCTGCGCGGCCCGATATACGAACGCACCGGCCCCCGGCCATTTGCGAAAATGTCTATATCGACAGCCATGTCGGGCGCCGATTGCGCGACATTGCGCAGCAGGGAATCGGCGCCGGCCACATTGCCGATCCGCAAGCAGCACAAATCGATGCCCCGCTCGCGCCAGGGCAGGCAGGCATGCTCCATTTCCAGCTTGGCGGCGCCATAGTCGTTGACCGGGTTGCACGGCATCTGCTCGGAAAACGGCGCCCCGTCGCCAATGCCATAGACGGACGAGGACGAGGCCAGCAGAACCCGTTGAATTCCCGCTTCGGACGCCGCGCTCAGGCAGGCTTCGGCCAGCATTCGGTTCATCGCAAGTGGCTTGCCCGTTCCGGGGGTGACGCCGGCCAGCATGACCATCGCCCTGACCCCCCCTGACCCGCGCACGGCATCCAGCAGGGGCTGCGCGCCCGCCAGCGGGTCCCAGATCAGGCTGCCCGGCAGGCCGGACCGGCGACATTGCGGCACGATTTCCACCGCATCCGGAAAACGCTGCCAGTGATGCCATACCATCTGCCCGACACGCCCCGACGCCCCGACAAGCAACACTCGCATGCGATCAGTTCCCTGCATGGAATTCCTCGTGCCGGATGATGTCATCCTCTCCCGGATCGCGGCCGGTGTGCAATTCGATCGACCCCTTCAGTGCTGACGTTGGCGCGCATTGTATTCGGGCGCAAGATGCCAATGGCCGGTTTGTGCCATCCCAGGCGCGCCAGGTCGGATCTGGCCCTGATCCTTGCGTGGCCGGCCAGAACCTTCGGCAAGGCCTGGCCTCTGCCCCTTGAGAAGCAAGCTGGCCGCGACCGCCCGACTTGTCGATTGCCGCGAATGGGGCGCGGCATCGGGGCGTGGGTCACGCCGCCAGAAATCGCCCGCAATGTATACAGTGAATGGGGCGCTTGCTCCGCTCGAGATTATATTCTTGCATTTTCGACCGCAGCCTCTACCACAATGTATACATATGCCCGTAGGGAGGAGCGACCATGAGTTACAGTCTTGCAGCCGCCATGGCCGAAGCCGGCAACCCTGTCCGAATGCTGCGCAATTCGCGCATCGGCATGTATGTCTATCCGGTGGTCACGCCGGAATTCTGGAACTGGCGCGCCGAGCAGGAGGCGTGGCGCAAGAGCGCGGTGCTGTTCGATCAGTCGCACCACATGGACGAGCTGATCGTCGAGGGGCCGCAGGCGACCGAGTTCCTCAGCCATCACGGCATCAACAGCTTCGCCAATTTCGATCTCAACCGCGCCAAGCATTTCGTGCCCGTCACGCCCGCCGGCCATGTCATCGGCGATCACATCATCTTCCGCGAGCGCGAGGACAAGTACATCCTGGTGGGCCGCGCGCCGACCTCGAACTGGCTGATGTTCGCCGCCGCCTGGGGCAGGTGGAACGTGCGGCTGCGCCACGACCCGCGCTCGCCGAGCCGCCCCGAGGGTGAGCGGGTCCTGCGCGAGCATTACCGCTTCCAGATCCAGGGGCCCGACGCGCCCAGGATCATCGAGAAGATGAATGGCGGGCCGGTTCCTGACATCAAGTTCTTTCATGTCGACTGGATCAATGTCGGCTCCAGGAAGGTGCAGGCGCTGCGCCACGGCATGTCCGGCGCGCCGGGGCTGGAAATCTGGGGGCCCTACAAGGACAAGGACTACATCCAGTCCACCATCATGCAGGCCGCCCGCGATGCCGGGGTGACGCTGGTGCCCTGCGGCAGCCGGGCCTATTCGACCAACACGCTGGAATCGGGCTGGATTCCCTCACCCCTGCCGGGGATCTATACCGGCGAGGGGATGCTGGCCGATTACCGCGACTGGCTGGGTGCCGAGAGCTACGAGGCAATGGGCTCCATCGGCGGCAGCTTTGTGTCGGACGATATCGAGGATTACTACGTCAACCCGTTCGAGCTGGGCTATGGCTTCTACATCGGCTGGAAGAAGGACGATTTCATCGGCAAAAAGGCGCTGGCAGCGCTGAAGGCCGCGCCAACGAACCGCAAGAAAGTCACCTTCGAGTGGAATCGCGAGGATGTGCTGAAGGTCATCGCCTCGGCATTCGAGGACGAGACGCCATACAAGTGGATCGACTTCCCGCAGCCGAATTATGCTTCGTCGAGCGCCGACATGGTGATGGATGGCGACAGGATGGTCGGCATGTCGATGTTCAATGGCTACAGCTACAACGAGCGCCGGGTGCTGAGCCTGGGCGTGGTGGCGCAGTCGGTGCAGGAGGGCGATGTGCTGACCATGAAATGGGGCGAGCCCGAGCCGACCGGAAAGACCTCGACCGAGCGCCACCGACAGGCCGAGATCCGCGTGCGCGTCGCGCCCACGCCCTATGCGCGCGAGGCGCGCGAGAACTACGCCGAAAGCTGGCGAACGCGGGCGAAGTGATACCGGCTCCGCTTGATCGGTTTCGATATCCCGGCTTGCATGCCGGTGGCGAAGCAATAAAGCGGATTTCGCAAGAAAGGGGGACGCTGCCCCCGTCCGCTTCGCCCGGGGCTCCGCCCGTTCTTTCGCTGAAATCGCTCCACCGGAGCGATTTCCGGGCGCTCGGAACCCCCCGGCGTATTGGCGGCAAGATGAAGGGGCAGGGGCGGGTTCAGTTGCTGCCGGGCGGCGTGGCGCGGGCCGCTGCGGGTTGCTTGTCGAGCGCGGCGAGGATGCGCTTGGCAAGGGTGCTCAGGACGCGATCGTCCGTGGCAAGGTTCAGCGCAGCGAGGCTTTCCTGCCAGTCCACGCAAGCGGCACTCATCCCGGCGGGCAGGCCCAGCCCCTGCAATGTGCGCACCGCCTCGCGCATCTCGGCGGCGCGGCGCGCGCCGTGCAGCAACATTCGTTCCAGATTGTAGGCCCCGCGCGCCGGCCAGTTCAGCGCCGGGTCCGAGGCGCCAAGCGAAGCCAGCACCTGCGCCTCGACCCCGGCGCGGTGGGCGGCGAGGAAGCATTCGGCGCTCAGCGCCTCGATCCCCTTGATCATCACCGAGCGGATCATCTTGATCGCCGAGGCCGCGCCGACCTGCGCGCCCACCGGCTGCGGGGAAAAGCCCAGGCTTCGCAAGACCGCCGCCGCGGTGTCGGCGTCGGGGCCGGAGAGGCAGATCGGCACCTCGATGCCCCCGGGGTGAACCGGCGCCATGATCGCCATGTCGACATAGCGCCCGCCGGCCCTTGTGATGATCTCGGCGGCCTGCTGCTTGGTCTGCGGGGCGCAGGAATTGCCGTCGAACCACCAGCAGCCGCGCGGCAGATGCGGTGCCGCGGCGCTTGCGGCGGCCAGCGCCTGATCGGCGGTAACCAGGCACAGCGCGAGTTGCGCGCCCGCCAGCGCCTCGGCCGGGCCCGGCGCGCCGGTGACGCCATGCGCTCCAAAGGCGGCCTCGATCCCGGCGCGGGTGGCGGCCATGGTGGTCTTGCGGTCAAAGCTTTGCAGCTGTGCAGGGCGGTTGTTGCCGAAACCCGCGACGAAGGCGCGCGCGGCCTCGCCGAAGCCGATCAGGGCAAGGGGGTTGATGGGCTGGGCAATGGTCATGCGCGCTGTTCCGTTCGCGTGCCGTCAGGCCGTAGCCTAGCGCCGGTGCCGGCGCCCCTGCCAGCCCGCGCGCCGAAAACTTATTCGCCGGCACCAATTCGGATTTGAGCCAGGCCGGCCAATGCCCTTTGATGGGGCGAGCCACCGCAAGGAATGTGCCCATGCCCGACCCCGCCCCGAGAACCGCGCTTGTGATCTCGGCCCATGCCGCCGATTTCGTCTGGCGTTGTGGCGGGGCGATCGCGCTGCATGCGCGGCGGGGCTATCAGGTGACGGTGGCCTGCCTTTCCTTTGGCGAGCGCGGCGAGAGCGCGCGGCTGTGGAAAGAGGGCAGGGGCCTTGACGAGGTAAAGGCCATTCGCCGCGACGAGGCCGAGAAGGCGGCGGCAGTGCTGGGCGTGCACCGGCTGGAATGCTTTGATCTGGGCGATTATCCGCTGCGGATGACCGACGATGACAAGCTGCGGCTGGTGGCTCTGATCCGCGATGTGCAGCCGCGCTTCATGCTCAGCCATTCGCAGTATGACCCCTACAACACCGACCACATGTACACCACGCAGGTGGCGCTGGAGGCGCGGATGATCGCCCAGGCCTGGGGCCACAACCCGGGCGAGAAAGTGCTGGGCGCGCCTCAGCTTTATCTGTTCGAGCCGCATCAGAGCGAGCAGATGGGCTGGAAGCCCGACACCTTCCTCGACATCACCCCGGTCTGGGAAAAGAAGCGCGCGGCGATGGAATGCATGAACGGGCAGCTGCATCTGTGGGAATATTACACCTGCGTGGCCCAGCAGCGCGCCAACCATTTCAAGCGCAATTCGGGCGGCCAGGCCGGCGGGCGCGATTGCAGCCATGCCGAGGGCTTCCAGTCGGTCTTTCCGCGCACGGTGGACGAGTTGTAGCGCAAGGGCGCAAGCGGCAAGGGCGCAGGAGAACCGCATGAACACGTCGACCAACCCCGATTTCGACATCGCCCATCTGGGGCATGTCGAGCTTTACAGCGACCGGTTCGAGGAAAGCCTCAATTTCTTCACCCGGGTCTATGGGCTGAAACTGTCGCTGAGCGATGGCGACAGCGCCTGGCTGCGCGCCTGGGATGATTACGAGTTCCATTCGCTGAAGCTGACGCGCCACCACACAACGGGCGTGGGGCATATCGGCTACCGCGCCGCCAGCCCCGAGGCGCTGGCACGGCGCGTGAAGATCATCGAGGGCTCGGGCTACACCGTGCATGGCTGGGTGGAAGGCGATGCGGGGCATGGCCGCGCCTTTCGCTTCGAAGACCCGTTCGGGCATGTCTTCGAGATCTACTGGGACACGCGCCGCGCCGAGCTGCTCGAGGGCGACCGCCCGGCGCTGAAGAATACCGCCAGCGCCTTTACCGGCGCCGCGCCGCGCCGGATCGACCATCTGAACCTTCTGGCCGCCAATGTATCCGAATTCCGCCGCTTCATGGAGACCTGCCTGGGCAGCCGGGTGACCGAGTATATCCAGCTCGACAACGGCCGGATCGGCGGCTGCTGGTTCACCATCAACAACAAGAGCTACGATCTTGCCTGCACCGAGGAACATGGCGGCGGCCATGGCAGGCTGCACCACATCACCTATGCCACCGACCAGCGCGAGGACATATTGCGCGCCGCCGACATCTTCCTGCAAAACGGTGTGCATATCGAGACCGGGCCGCACAAGCACGCGATTCAGGGGACGTTCTTTCTTTATGTCTGGGAGCCGGCAGGCAACCGGGTGGAGCTGGCCAATGCCGGCGCGCGGCTGGTGCTGGCGCCGGACTGGGAGCCGGTGTGCTGGACCGAAACCGAGCGCCGCAAGGGCCAGGCCTGGGGACTGAAGACGATCGAGAGCTTTCACAGCCACGGCACGCCGCCGGTGCCGGCGAAGGGGGGCGTTTGATGGGCGTCGTGGTGAAGGAGATCGCGCGCGCCGATGCGGCGGTGATCGACGCCCTTGGCCAGGCGGGTGTCGCCACTGTGCACGAGGCGCAGGGGCGGCGCGGCTGCCTGCGCGCGCATCTGCGCCCGGTCTGGCGCGGCGCGCGTATCGCGGGATCGGCGGTGACGGTGTCAGCGCCGCCGGGCGACAACTGGATGCTGCATGTGGCGATCGAGCAGCTGCGGGCAGGCGATGTGCTGGTGCTGGCGCCGACATCGCCTTGCGATGACGGCTATTTCGGCGATCTGCTGGCGACAAGCGCCATGGCGCGGGGCTGCCGGGGGCTGGTGATCGACGCCGGCGTGCGCGATGTGGCCGCGCTGGAGGCAATGGGCTTTGCGGTCTGGGCCAAGGCGATTTCGGTGCAGGGCACGGTGAAGGAGACACTGGGCTCGGTCAATGTGCCGGTGGTCTGCGCCGGGCAGATGGTGCATCCGGGCGATGTGATCTGCGCCGATGATGACGGGGTGGTGGTGGTGAGGCGCGAAGAGGCGGCCGGGGTGCTGGAACAGGCGCAGGCGCGGCTGGCGGGCGAGGAAGAGAAGCGGCGGCTTCTGGCGGCGGGCAAGCTGGGGCTCGACCTGTACGACATGCGCGGGCGGCTGAAGGACAGGGGGCTGAAATACATGTGAGCGGGGCTGGGGGGGGGGGGGGGGGGGGGGGGGGGGGGGGGGGGGGGGGGGGGGGGGGGGG
>JAFIEG010000024.1 GCA_020832665.1 Pararhodobacter sp.
CCTTCATGCTCAATTATGTGCCCAATATTGGCTCCATCCTTGCCGCAGTGGCGGGGGGGGGGGGGGGGGTGGGGGGGGTGGGGGGGGCGGGGGGGGGGGGGGGGGGGGGGGGGGGGTTTGGGGGGTTGGGGGGGGGGGGGGGGGGGCCCCCCCCCCCCCCACCCCCGGTGAGTATTTTCGGCAAGATGAAGGGATCGGAGCGGCATGGCTGATCTGTTCGAGCAGGCTGGGGCGGTGCCGGAAGGTGGCCGCGAAGGGGCGCAGGCGCCGCGCCCGCTGGCCGACCGGCTGCGCCCGGCCTCTCTTGCCGAGGTGATCGGGCAGGATGCGGTTCTGGCGCCCGAGGGGCCGCTGGGGGCGATGCTGGCCTCGGGGGCGCTGTCATCGCTGGTATTGTGGGGCCCGCCGGGAGTGGGCAAGACCACCATCGCGCGGCTGCTGGCCGATGCCACCGATCTGCATTTCGTGCAGATCAGCGCCATTTTCACCGGCGTGCCCGATTTGCGCAAGGTCTTCGAGGCGGCGAAGCTGCGCCGCACGCAGGGGCGCGGCACGCTTTTGTTCGTTGATGAGATCCATCGCTTCAACAAGGCCCAGCAGGACGGGTTTCTGCCGCATATGGAGGATGGCACCATCGTGCTGGTGGGGGCGACCACCGAAAACCCCTCCCTCGAGCTGAACGCTGCGCTGTTGAGCCGGGCGCAGGTGATCGTGCTCAGGCGGCTGGATCTGGCTGATCTGGAGTTGCTGGCGCAGCGCGCCGAGCAGGCGCTGGGCCGCGCCCTGCCCCTGACCGGCGAGGCGCGCGAGGCGCTGCTGGAGATGGCCGATGGCGACGGGCGCGCGCTTTTGAACCTGATCGAGCAGGTGGCGGTCTGGAAGGTTGAAAAGCCACTTGACGCTGCCGCGCTGGGCGCGCGGCTGATGCGCCGCGCTGCGCAGTATGACAAGGCCGGAGAGCAGCATTTCAACCTGATCTCGGCGCTGCACAAATCGGTGCGCGGCTCGGACCCGGACGCGGCGCTTTACTGGCTGGCGCGGATGCTGGCCGGCGGCGAGGACCCGCGCTATCTGGCGCGCCGCATTACCCGCATGGCGGTCGAGGATATCGGGCTGGCCGATCCGCAGGCGGCGGGCATCTGCCTGGAGGCCTGGCAGGTCTATGAGCGCCTGGGCAGCCCCGAAGGCGAGCTGGCGCTGGCTCAGGCGGTTATCTATCTGGCGCTGGCGCCGAAATCGAACGCCGCCTATGCCGGCTTCAAGGCCGCGCAGGCGCTGGCCAAGAAGACCGGCTCGGCCATGCCGCCGGCGCATATCCTCAACGCGCCGACGCAGATGATGATGGATCAGGGCTATGGCGCGGGCTATGAATACGACCACGACGCCGAAGGCGGGTTTTCGGGGCAGAACTATTTCCCCGAAGGCGTAAAGCGCCCCGTCCTTTACGCCCCGCCCGAGCGCGGTTTCGAGCGCGAATTGAAGAAGCGGCTTGACTATTTCGCGAGACAGCGCGCTCGGCGCAGCCCGGGCGGTTGATCCCCGGTTGACAAGCCGCTGCGCCCGCGAAATGGAAGGGCGCATGTTGGGAACGCTGGCACAGGTGGCAATCGGCGGGGCGCTGGGCGCGATGGCGCGTTTCGGCACGCAAACGCTTTCGTTCCGGCTGTTCGGCCCCGGCTTTCCGGTGGGCACGATGGTGGTGAACGGGCTGGGCTCGTTCCTGATCGGGCTGGCGGTGGCCTGGCTGATCGATCGCGAGGTTGCGCGTTATTCCCCGGCCATCGTGGTGGGGTTCCTGGGCGCCTATACCACCTTTTCCACCTATGCGCTGGACGCTCTGCGCCTGTGGGAGCGCGGCGAGGTGGGGCTGGCCAGCTTCTATGTGCTGGGTTCGGTGGTGCTGTCGCTTGGCGCCTGCGTGGCCGGAATGGCGCTGGGGCGGAGCTTGTTCACATGAGTGGTGTGCAGCATGTCACCGTGGGCCCTGAAGAGGGCGATCAGCGCCTTGACCGCTGGCTCAAGCGCCGCTTTCCGCAGCTCAACCAGGCGATGGTCGAGCGGTATTGCCGCAAGGGCGAGTTGCGCGTCGATGGCGGCCGGGTGAAGGCGGCGACGCGGCTGGAGGCGGGCCAGAGCGTGCGCATTCCGCCCTTGCCCGATGCGCCGCCACCCAAACCCGCCGCCACCGAGCAGGGCCAGTCCCCCGACAATGAGGCGATGATTCAGGCCGCGGTGATCTGGAAGGACCAGCACATCATCGCGCTCAACAAGCCGCCGGGGCTTCCCAGCCAGGGCGGCTCGGGGCAGGGAAGCCGGCATGTCGATGGGCTGACCGGCGCGCTGATGTTCGGCTACAAGGAACGCCCGGTTCTGGTGCATCGGCTGGACAAGGACACCTCGGGCATCATGCTGCTGGCGCGCACGCCGCGTGTGGCGCGCAGGCTGGGCGAGGCGTTTCGCGCCCGCGCCACGCGCAAGATCTACTGGGCGATAACCGCCGGCGTGCCCGCCCCGGCAAAGGCCACCATCCGCTACGGGCTGGTCAAGGCCGGCGGGCCGAATGCCGAGAAGATGCGCTGCATCCACCCCGATCAGGTGGCCGCAACCGAGGGCGCGAAAAATGCCATCACCGATTACGCCATCATCGAGCGATTGGGCAGCCGCGCAGCCTGGGTGGCGCTGTCGCCGGTGACCGGGCGCACGCATCAGCTGCGCGCGCATATGGCCGAGATCGGCCATCCCATTGTGGGCGATGGGAAATATGGCGGCTCGGGGCAGGAGAACCCCGGCACCGGCTGGGGTGCGCAACTGGGCGGCGAGATCAGCCGCAAGCTGCATCTGCATGCGCGCTCGATCCAGCTGGAGCACCCCGTTACCGGGCAGATGCTGACCCTAAGCGCACCGCTGCCGGCGCATATGGCGCGCAGCTGGGCAACCTTTGGCTGGCGCGAATCCGACGCGCCCGAAGACCCGTTCGAGGACGAGGCATGAGCGGCTGGGCGCGCAAGGTATTCTGGAAAGAGGTTGCTATTCAGCAAGGCGAGGACGGTTTCGCCGTCTTGCTGGATGGCCGCCCGCTGTGCACCCCGGCAAAGGCCAGGCTGGCCCTGCCCAGCCGCGCTCTGGCCGAGTTGGTGGCGGCGGAATGGCGCGAACAGGAGGGCAATCTTCGCCCCGAGGCCATGCCCGCCACCCGAAGCGCCAATGCCGCCATCGACAAGGTGCGCGGCCAGAAGGGCGAGGTGGCGGCGCTGGTGGCCGCCTATGGCGAGACCGATCTGCTGTGCTATCGCGCCACCGCCCCCGACGCGCTGCGCGCCCGCCAGGATGCCGCCTGGGACCCGTTGCTGAGTTGGGCGGGCGATCGCTACGGGGTGCGCTGGCAGGTCATCGAAGGAGTGATGCCGGCGCCGCAGCCGCCCGAGACACTGGCAGTTCTGGGCGCGCAGGTGGCGTCTTTTTCGGCGTTCGAGCTGACCGCTTTTCACGATCTGGTGGCGATGACCGGCTCGCTGGTGATCGGCCTCGCCGCTGCCGAAAAGGCGGGCGCGCTCGATGAATTGTGGCGCGCCTCGCGCATCGACGAGGACTGGCAGGCCGAGCAATGGGGATGCGACGAAGAGGCCGAGCAGACCGCGGCGCTCAAACGACGGGCCTTTGAAGATGCCGCGCGGTTTTTCGCCGCCTGCCGCGAATGACGCAATCGGGCAGGGCGCCACGGGCGGAGATCTGTCACGCCGCCCGAGACGGCAGCTTGGGCTTGACCTTGCTGGGCCTTCGTCACAGAGTGACGCTGCCGTTTTTCGAAAACTGTGATGAAACGGCAACAGGGAGCAATGCCGACCTATGAGACCAACCGTGCTTCCGGGGCTGGTGCTGGCCGCTCTGCTTGTCGTCCAGTTGCCTGCCGGGGCGCAGACGCTGGAGGCGGTGCGCGAGCGCGGCACCCTCTCCTGTGCCGTGCCGCAGGACATGCGCGGCTTCGCCGTGGTCGATTCGGCGGGCAACTGGTCGGGCTTCGATGTCGCCTTTTGCCGGGCGTTGGCAGCGGCGGTGCTGGGCTCGCCCTCGGTGGTCGATTATGTGCCCGCCCCGCGCGATGAGCGCCTTCAGGCGCTGGTCGAGGGTGCGGTGGATGTCGTCTCGGGCAATACCGGCTGGCGCTTTCATCGTGATGTTGCCCTGCCGGTCAACTTTGTCGGGGTTACCTTCTTCGATGGGCAGGGCTTTCTGGTCAGCCGCGAACTGGGTGTTGCCGCGGCGCAAGAGCTTGAAGGCATGCGCATCTGCATCGATCCGGTTTCTCCTTCCGCGCCGGCGCTGAGCGAGTATTTCGGCATGTTCGGCAAGGATTTCGATCCGGTGCCGGTGTCCAGCCGTGCCGAGGTCTATGAGCGTTACCTGGGGGGCGATTGCGATGCGGTGAGCGCCGAGATCTCGCGTCTGGCCGCGATTCGCGCCGGTTTCGAGACGCCGGGCGATCATGTGCTGCTGCCCGAGGTGTTCGCACGCGAGCCACAATCGCTGGTGGTGCGCGATGACGATCCGCAATGGGCTGCCATCGTGCGCTGGACGCTCAATGCACTGATCGCCGCCGAAGAGCTGGGCGTGACCTCGGCCAATGTCGAGGAACTGGCCGCGGGCAGCTCCAACCCCGAGGTTGCGCGGCTGCTGGGCAGCGAGGGCGAACTGGGCACGCATCTGGGGCTTGATGCCGAGTGGGCGTTGCGCGCCATCGCTGCCGGCGGCCATTACGGCGAGGTCTTCGCCGCCAATATCGGCCAGCAAACCCCGATCGGCCTGCCGCGAGGGCTGAACGCGCAATGGACTCAGGGCGGGCTGATGTTCTCGCCGCCTTTCAGATAGTTCGGGCGGGGGCGCCGGTGCCGGGCCGGGCCGGGCCGGGCCGGGCTCAGCCGGCCAGTTCGCGCGGGACCACGAAATCGCGCGCTGCACCCATGCCGAAACCCGCTTCGCTCCAGTCATCGATCTCGAAGCTGGCCACCAGCGTGGCGCCGGTGGGATAGCGGCGAAAGGTGGGCTCCGTCACCGGCCGGGCCAGGATGCGTGCGGCGAAGTCGGCGATGCCCGGATTGTGGCCGATCATCATCACGCAATCGGCCTGGGCATGGCGCAGCACCGCCAGCATGACATCGACGCTGGCATGGTAAAGCGCGGGCTTGAGCGTCAGAGCAGGCGCGGCGGTGGAAAGCGCGGGGGCGATGCCCTCCCATGTCTCGCGCGTGCGCCGGGCGTCGGATGAGATTACCTCATCGGGCAGGTAGCCACGCGAAGCGAGCCAGGCACCCAGATCGGCGGCTGCCTGGCGCCCGCGCGCGTTCAGCGGGCGGTCGTGATCGCCCATGGCGGGGTTGTCCCAGCTGGATTTAGCGTGGCGGGTCAGGATCAGGCGCCTGGTCATTGCGAAAACCGCGTCATTTGTGAAACTGCCTCATATGCCATGCCGATTGCTCGGGCAGTCTTGCATGGCCCAGCGAGGCAGGGCAAGCGCGCCGTGCGGCGCAGCCTTGCGCCATGCAGCCGGACTTGTCGCCGGGTTGGTCGAGCCAGCCATGGCAGGCGGCGATGTCATAGCCGTCCGCGCCGCCCAGCGCGTTAACCGGGCAGGCGCTCAGGCAGGGCCGGTCAGTGCAGCTGTCGCAGGGGCGAGGCAGGGGCGGCAGTGCGATCTCGAATGGCAGCGCCAGCGCCCCGCGAAACGAGACCCAGAGCCCGGCTTCGGCATGAACCAGCATGCCCGCCGGGCTTTGCCATATGCGCCCGGTTTCCTGCGCCCAGCGCAGGAAGGGCGGATAGGGCGGCCCGTCGGAGGGAAACAGTGCCCGGCCGCCGAAGCGCGCGGCAAGTTTCGAGAGGATTCGCGCTGACCAGCGGTCGATCGGATCGGGGGTGCCGTCATGCCATTCCGGTGCGGCGGTGACGTGGCGCCACCAGCGCGCGCCGCCCTCGGGGCCGATCAGCAAGAGGGTTCGCGTGTCGGGCGGGCAGAAGGCGGAATCGGGTACCGCGGTGCCCAGCGCCACGAGGGCATCGGCTTGCAGGGCGTCAAGCAGATGGGCCGCCGGGTCGGGGAGCGCTGCCCCCCGTCCGCTGCGCCTGGGCTCCGCCCGTTCCTTCGCTGAAATCGCTCCACTGGAGCGTTTTCCGGGCGCTCGGAACCCCCCGGCATATTTCGGGCGAGATGAAGGGGGCGCGGGGGTTTCCGGCCCGTTCATGGCGCGCTCAGAGCCCCTCGTCGCGCGGGGTGACACGCGGCGGCGAGGCGCGGATCATCGAGCCGGCGCCGTGCTCGGTGAAAAGCTCCAGAAGGCAGGCATTGGGCACGCGCCCGTCTAGGATAACCACGGCACGCACCCCGGCCTCGATGGCGACGAGGGCGGTTTCGGTTTTCGGGATCATGCCGCCGGCGATGATGCCGCGTGCGGTCATGTCGCGTACCTGGTCGGGGTGCAGCTGGGTGATGACCTCGCCGCTTTCGTCCTTCACCCCGGCGACGTCGGTGAGAAGCAACAGCCGGTCGGCCTGCAGCGCCCCGGCAATGGCGCCGGCGGCGGTGTCGCCATTGACGTTGAAGGTCTCGTTCTCGCCAATTCCGGTGCCGACCGGGGCCACCACCGGGATGATGCCGGCGGCGAAGAGATCGCGCAGCACCTGCACATTCATCGTTACCGGGCGGCCGACGAAGCCCAGCTCGGGGTCGTCGGGCTGGCAGACCATGAGATCGGCGTCCTTGCCCGAAAGCCCCACCGCGCGCCCGCCCTGATCGTTGATCGCCTGCACGATGCGCTTGTTGACCAGCCCCGAGAGCACCATTTCCACCACCTCGATGGTGGGTTTGTCGGTGACCCGCTTGCCGCGCAAGAAGTGCGATTCGATGCCCAGCCGCGCAAGCAGGTCGCTGATCATCGGCCCGCCGCCATGCACTACCACCGGGTTCACCCCCACCTGGCGCATGAGCACGATGTCGCGGGCGAATTCGGCCATGGCGGCATCGTCGCCCATGGCGTTCCCGCCGAACTTGATGACGACGACGGCGCCGGTATAGCGCTGCAGATAGGGCAGGGCTTCGGACAGGGTGCGGGCGGTGGCGATCCAGTCTCGGTTCATTTTCTGGCGTCTCATGGGTTATTCCATCGTGGCGATGAGCGCGCGAAGGTTGGCGATGCCTTCGCCCTTTTCCGACGAGGTAACAAGCAGCTCGGGGAAGGCCGCCGGGTGGCGGGCGAGGGCGGCGCGGGTCTGGGCCAGCGTCTTCTCGCGTGCGGCCGTGCCGATCTTGTCGGCCTTGGTGAGCACCACCTGGAAGGTGACGGCGGCGCGGTCGAGCAGCGCCATGATCTCGTGATCGACCTCTTTCACCCCGTGACGCGTGTCGATGAGCACGAAGGCGCGGCGCAGGGTGGCGCGGCCGGCGAGATAGGTCTTGATGAGCGACTGCCAGCGTTCGACCACCTTCACCGGCGCGCGGGCAAAGCCGTAGCCGGGCAGATCGACAAGGTAGCTGTGTGTGCCCAGCGCGAAATAGTTGATCTCCTGCGTGCGCCCCGGAGTGTTGGAGGTGCGCGCCAACGCCTTGCGCCCGGTGAGCGCGTTGATCAGGCTCGACTTGCCCACATTCGAGCGCCCGGCGAAGCAGATCTCCAGCCTGTCGGCCGGGGGCAGGCCGTCCATCGCCACCACGCCCTTGACGAAATCCACCGGCCCGGCGAAGAGCTTGCGCCCGGCCTCGGCGGCTTCCGGCGACGGCTCCGGTGTTATGGGAAAGGGCAGGCTCATGCTGCTGCCCTGAGCGCGGCCAGATCGGCGCCCCTGATGGCGTTCAGATTGCGGGTGATCCTGTCTGCCGACCAGTCCCACCAGGCTATGTCGAGCAGCGTGGCGACCGTGGCGTCGTCGAAGCGTTGGCGCACGGGGCGCGCCGGGTTGCCGGCGACCACGCAATAGGGGGCCACGTCATGGGTGACGACCGCGCGGGCCGCGATGATGGCGCCTGGGCCAATGGTGACGCCGGGCATGATCCAGGCTTCGCTGCCGACCCAGACATCCGCGCCGATGACGGTGTCGCCGCGGTTTTCGGCCTGCCAACTGGCCGGGTCGAAGCCCGCCTCCCAGCCATTGGCGAAGATGTTGAAGGGATAGGTCGAAAACCCGCCCATCGCGTGATTGGCCCCGTTCATCACGATCCGCATGCCGGTGGCAAAGGCGCAGAAGGGGCCGATTACCAGCCGGTCGCCGACGAAATCGAAATGGTGCAGCACATTGCGGTCGAAAAAGGCTTCGGCGTGCTCGGGGTCATCGTAATAGCTGTATGCGCCGACGGTGACATTGCCGCGCCCCGCGGCCAGCGGGCGCAGCGCCACCACGCGGGGGAAGCCGGGCATCGGGTGCAGGGCGTCAGGGTCAGGGCCGGTCAGCATGTCACGGTATCTCCGGTCGCTATCTCGCCGCCCTGCACAACGCGTGCATAGACCCCGAAATCGGTATGGCCCCAGCCCGCGTCCAGCGCGCCGAGGATGTCTGCATCGGTGCGCCCGGTTTCGGGGTTGGCGCAGGTGGCCTTGCAGCGGGTAACGCGCTCAACCACCTGCAGCCGCGTATTGCCGATGGCAATTTCGCGGCCCGGCAAGTCGAATTCCTCCCAGGGCGCCAGCCCTTCGAGCCACAGATTGCCGCGGAAGCGGTGGATCGACAGTTCCTGTCCCATGCGTCGGCCAAGAATGCGCAGCGCAGTCAGGCTGAGAACGGATATGAAGGGATCGGGCACATCGGTGAGCGCGCCACCATCGGCGCGGCTGACCAGCCGTGCCGGCGCCGGCCGCGACCCGGGCCAGAGCGGGCGCAGCCAATCGATGAGCGCATCGCCCGCCGCCGGCATGATGCCGGTGAATGGCGGGCGCTCGGGGTGAGTGAGGGCCAGCGTGCCCGTGGCCTCGTCGAGGCGGGCGCGGATGGCCTGCAGCCGCCCCTCGGCAACGCCGCGCAGGAACTTCTGCTTGGGCTCCCAGCCCTGCGGCTGCTCGAAGCCCGCAGCTTCATGCGCCACCGCCCAGCGCCGATCTTGCGGCAGCGCCTGTCCCGCGCTCAGCGCAACCCGGTTGATTTCCTCATGGCCGACCGACTTGACCGGGTGCCGGCAGATATGGGCAAGCCGCACGCCATTCACTTTTTCGCTTCGCCTTTCTTGGGTTTCAGGGTTTGACGGATATTGCCGAACAGGTCCGGCTTGGAGCCGTTGAGCCGCATGATGGAATACTGCTGGGCGAAGGTGATGATGTTGTTCCAGATCCAGTAGAGCAGCAGCCCCGAGGCAAAGCCGCCAAGGATGAACATGAACACCCAGGGCATCCAGTTGAAGATCATCGCCTGCATCGGGTCGGTGGGCGCGGGGTTGAGCCGCATCTGCAGCCACATGGTAAAGCCGAACAGCAAGGGCATGATGCCGATCAGGATGAGCGCGGCAAAGCTGGTGGGGTCCGGCGCCGCCCAGGGCAGCAGCCCGAAGAGGTTGACGATCGAGGTGGGATCTGGCGCCGATAGATCGTTGAACACGCCGATCCAGGGGGCATGTCGCATCTCGATGGTGACGAAGATCACCTTGTAGAGCGAGAAGAAGATGGGGATCTGCATCAGGATGGGCAGACAGCCCGCCGCCGGGTTGACCTTCTTTTCCTTGTATAGCCGCATCATCTCCTGTTGCAGCTTCTGGCGGTCGTCGCCGGCGCGCTCCTTGATCGCCATCATCTCGGGCTGGAGTTCCTTCATCCGTGCCATCGAGACATAGGATTTCCAGGCCAGCGGCAGCAGCACTGCCTTAATGATCAGCGTCAGCACCATGATCGACCAGCCCATGTTGCCGATGATGCCGTTGATGAAATACAGAAGCGAGAAGATCGGCTTGGTCAGGAAGAAGAACCAGCCCCAGTCGATGGCATCGACGAAGCGGTCGATGCCGGCCTCGCGCTCGTAGTTGCGAATGACCGTCCATTCCTTGGCGCCGGCAAAGAGGCGCGACTGCGCCTGCGCGCTCTCGCCCGGCGCGACGGTGAGCGCGGGCATGCGAATCGAGGTCTGGTAGATCTCGGCGCCGGGCACGAATTGCGACACCGCGGTAAAGCCCTGCCCGGGCATGCCGATCAGCGTGGCCATGAAATACTTGCCGGTCAGCCCGACCCAGCCATTCTCGGCCACTTCGGTCACGCTGGCGGGTGTGCGCTCGCGGTCATGGACGCGGTAGTTGCGCATGTTACGGTAGCTGTCTTCGGTCAGTTGGCCATCGGCCATCTGGATCATGCCCTCATGCGAGATGAAGAAACTCTCCAGGTCCGAAGGCAGGCCGTGCTGGGCGAGAATGCCATAGGGGTTGAGCGTGACCGCCGCGTCCGTCTGGTTTTCGACCGACTGGGTGACGGTGAACAGGTAGTTCTCGTCGATCTCGATGGTGCGGCTGAAGATCAGCCCGTGCCCGTTGTCCCATTGCAGTGTGACGGGGCTGTGCGGCGAAAGCGTGTTGTTGCCGATCTGCTGCCACTGCGTGTTGGGGCCGGGCACATGGTCAATTTCGAGCGTGCCGCGTGGGGTCCAGCCATGAAGCGCATAGAATACATCGCGGTCGCTGCCCACCGGGTTGAGCAGGTGCACGATGTCGGAGCCCGGCTCGGTGGTTTCGCGGTAGTCGCGTAGCTGCAGGTCGTCAATGCGCCCGCCGGTGAGCGAGATCGAGCCCGCCAGGCGCGGGGTGTCGATATCGACACGCCTTGTGCCGACGGCGGTTTCCTCGGCGGCGGTGGCGTCGCCCGGCATGTCGTCGGCTGCGGGCGCCGGTGGCACCAGTTCGGTCTCGGTGACGGTGTCGCCGGGATCGGGCGGTGGCGGTGGCGGGAACAGGGCGAACCAGCCGATGATCACCAGCAGGCTGAGCGCAAAGGCCAGGAGCAGGTTCTTGTTCTGATCGTCCATCGGGCATCCAGCAGTCGAGGGTCGGTTGGCGCCGGTTCAACAGACTGTGCCGCCAAAGGTCAAGCGGATTCCCGGCTCGCGGCCCGGTGCGGCGGGGCACAAGCCCGTCAGGCGCCGCAGGTGGCAGCTCTGCCGGGGGGCGCGGTTCAGGGGTGTTGGCGGCGCCGCTGTGGGCGGCTTGTTGGCCGCCGGGGTAGGCACGAGGTTAACCGTGCACGGCAAGCGGTCACAGAAATGGTTGTGGGCGCTCGGGCATGGCGGTGATTTCCGGCTGTGTAAGCTGGTGTGAGCGCGGTGGCTGCGAGCGGGCTGATCATGCCAGATCGAATTGATCGGTTCCGATATTCTGGCTTGCACGCCTGCCCCTGCGCCAGCAGGGACGGCGTCCGCAAGCCGTTCTCCCACCACCCGCCCGCCACGCGGCTTGCAGGCGCTCATCTCTTGCCCAGTGTCACGCCAGGAACGGGCCTTTGCCAAGACCACGCCGCAGGCGTGCTTCCAGCACGTCACGCCGCAGGCGTGCTTCCAGCACGTCACGCCGCAGGCGTGCTTCCAGCACGACGGCAGTCGATACCCTTTCTTCAAGCGAAGCAATCAACCGAATCCGGTATCGGGTGCTGCCTGCCGCCCGCCATCCGCGTCGGTCGGTAGCACCTCGCAAGTTCAGGGGCCTGCGCGATGGGACTGTGCCGGGCCGGGGCGTTGGGCCAGGGCGTTGGGCTCGGGCTGCGGTTCGGGGTCTGGCTCGGGCAGGCTGCCGGGGCGTGCGTCGGCCGGCTGCGCTCCATCCCCGGCCGCGACCTCGCGCAGGGGGCGGCAGCCCTGAGCCGCGCGTTCCGCCAGCCAGGGGGCGAGTGCCGATTCGGGCATCGGACGGGCAATGCCGAAGCCCTGCAGATGTGTGCATCCCATGGCGGTGACGAGCGCCATCTCCTCGGCGTTTTCGACACCTTCGGCGATGGTGTCGAGCCCCAGCCCGTCTGCCATCGACAGGATGGCGCCGGCCATGCGCTGGCGCTCCTGGTCGCGGTGCAGATTGGTGATGAAGGAGCGGTCGATCTTCAGCCGGCCCACCGCAAAGCGCCGTATGCTGGCGATCGAGGCATGCCCGGTGCCGAAATCGTCAAGATCGATGCCGCAGCCCATGCCAGCCAGGCGCGCGATGTTGCGCACCATGATGTCGTCGTCGCTAAGGGTGATCACATCCTCGAGGATTTCCACCACCAGGCGTTCGGGCTGCAGATCGTGCTGTTCGAGCGCCCAGGCGATCTCGTCGGCCAGGCTGGGGCTGCGCAGTTCGGGCACCGACAGGTTAACGGCCACCGCCGGCACCGCCAGCCCGGCGGCATCGAGCCGCGCGAGCGCCGCCAGCGCGCAGTCAAGCATGCGTCTGGCCAGTTGCGGGGCCAGGCCGGCTTTTTCTATCAGCGGCAGGAACTCGCCGGGCGGAATCAGCCCCCGCTCGGGGTGTTCCCATCGCGCCAGCGCCTCGAGCCCGCTGACCTGGCCGCTGCCGGCGTCGATCTGCGGCTGGAAATGCGCGCAGATCGCACCGCTTTCGAGCGCGTGCTGGATATCCTGGCGCCGGTCGCTCGATACAAGGCCGGGCATGTCGATCACGCTGAAGCTGTGCAGCCCGCCAGGGCCCGCGCGCAGCGCCCGCTCGGCGGCCTGTTCGGCGGCGTCGAGCATGCCGAGCCCCTGCCGGCGTGCCGCCTGCGCGCTCAGGCAAAGCCCGATCGAGATGCTGGGCCAGGTGCCCACGGCTTCGAACTCGAATCGGGTGCCGAGTTGGGCCTGGATGCGTTTTGCAATGGCCAGCACGGTGGCGACATCGAGCCCGCTTCGTGGTTGCAGGGCGATGGCGAAGCCTTCGGGCGGCAGATGGCAAAAGGCATCCTCGGCGCGCAGGGCGTTACCCAGCCGGTCCGCCAACTCGCCCATCAGCGCCGCCACATAGCGCGCGCCATGATGGCCGCGCAGCCGCTCGCCATCATCCAGCCGTACGACCAGCGCGGCGCCGTCACGGCCCGGCGTGTCTTCGTCGCTCCGAAACGGCATTGCCGTGCCATCGCCGAGCAGCGCCTCGACCGCATCGCGCGGTTGGGCAATGCGTGAGGGAATCGGCAGGTGCCGGCCCGAAGCGACGCGGACGCGCGCGGGCGCGAGCAGCCCCACCAGCGCCGCCTGCAACAGCACCAAGGCCAGCACGATCGCCGCCCCCGAGCCTGCGCTGACATGGGGCACGCTCAGCGTCAGCAGCGCCACCAGAACCAGCACCAGCAATGGCACCAACCAGGGCAGCAATGCCCTGATTCGGCCGCGAACTGCCCGCGCGGCATGATGAATGGCGCTTTCGGCCACGCCGAAGAACTTGCGCGTCATTTCTGCTCCCCTGTGGCGGGCCTGCCTGCCCGCAACAGGGACAGTCTTCGCGCAAATACTCAACCTAAAGCTTAACGACCCGGCAGAATGGCCGAAAAAATGCGTCAAATTTGATCGATCTCGCCGCTCTCGCGGTCGCTGCCGGCGCTATCGGCGGGCCGGGGTGCGAGGGCGGCAAAGTCGAAAAGCGCCGGATCGGCCAGATGCGAGGGGCGCGCGTTCATCAGCGCGCGAAACATCACCCCGCGCCTGCCGGGGCTGCGGCGCTCCCATTCGTCGAGCATGGCCTTGACCTGCATGCGTTGCAGCCCGTCCTGGCTGCCGCACAGATCGCAAGGAATGACGGGATAGTTCATCGCCCGCGCGAAGCGGTCGCAATCGGCCTCGGCGGCAAAGGCCAGCGGGCGCAGCACCAAAAGATCGCCCTCTTCATTGACCAGCTTGGGCGGCATGGTGGCCAGCCGCCCGCCATGGAACAGATTCATGAAGAAGGTTTCAAGAATGTCGTCGCGGTGATGGCCCAGCACCACCGCCGTGCAGCCCTCTTCGCGCGCGATGCGATAAAGATTGCCGCGCCGCAGCCGCGAGCACAGTGCGCAGTAGGTGCGCCCCTTCGGCACCTTGTCGGTGACTATGGAATAGGTGTCCTGATACTCGATGCGGTGCGGCACCTGCATGCGGGTCAGGAACTCGGGCAGCACCGTGGCGGGAAAGCCGGGCTGACCCTGATCGAGGTTGCAGGCAAGCAGATCGACGGGTAAAAGCCCGCGCCATTTCAACTCGTGCAGGATGGCCAGCAGCGTGTAGCTGTCCTTGCCGCCCGAAAGACATACCAGCCAGCGGTCGCCAGGGCGGATCATGGCATAGGTCTCGATGGCCTCGCGCATGTTCTGCACCAGCCGCTTGCGCAGCTTGCGAAATTCGGTGGTCTTGGGCGCGCCGTGAAACAACGGGTGGATATCGTCGGTATCGTCCAGCATGCAGAGCCCTCCAGAAGCGTTGCCATAGGCGCAATCCTCTGCAATCGTCAATGGCAGCGGCACCGGGGAAGGTGGCGATGGACAAGAACGGGACCGACGATTTTCTGGTGGAGTTGAGCGGGCGGCGCTTCTCGCTGGGCTTTTCCGTTTTCTTCTTCGCGTTCGGAATCGCGGCGGGGTTCCTTCTGGCCTTTGCCGGGCTCGGCTTTCTTGAAGACAGCGCAGGCCTGATTGCCAGCGTGTTTCTGATCGCGCTGTTGGTGATCGTGCTGGCCGGAATCATTGTCTTCCTGATGCGCCACACGCTCATGGAAAAGGTCTTCGGCATTGCCGAGGCGCAGATGGAAATGTTCGCCGGGCCGCTCACCGGTGTTGCCGAAGGTGCGGCGGCGCGCGACCCCGACCGCGCCATAAACTCGGCGCGGCGCTTCCTGCAGCTTGCGCTGGCGCGCTATGCCTGGCTGGCCACGCGGCGCTGGATCATGACCTCGCTGACCGCCCTGATCGCCGCCATGGCCGCCCTTGCGGGGACCGCGCTGCTGTTCAAGCAAAACGCCCTGCTGGGCGAACAGAACCTGTTGTTCACCCAGCACTCCGCCCTTCTGGCCGAGCAGAACGAACGTCTGAGCCAGCAAAGCGGACTTCTGCTGCAGCAAAACGAATTGCTTTCGCAAGATATCGAACTGGCCGAGGCCGCGCGCAATGCGGCGCTGATCGGTGAAGTCATCGCAATTGCCGCGGCTCTTGGCGAGACTGCCAACGTGGTAATGCAGCAAGACGAATCGTTGCAGGCCGGCGGTTCTTCGTCAGCACTGGCAGGGGCCGGCCTCGACCCGGCAAACGATCTGGAGCGCAGCCTGATCTTTCGCATCATCGCCACGTCGCAGGCCCTGCGCCCCTATCGGTTTCTAGATCTCGGCGTGTCGCAGATGGAGCCAGACGACATCCTGATCGCCGCGATGGAGCGGCGTCGCCACGACTTGCCCGGCACCTTTTCGGCAATGACCGCGCAAACCGGGTGGCAAGAGCGCGCCGGCCCTGCGCCGCTGGTCGATCGCCCCGCAAGCCCCGAGCGCGGGCAATTGCTGCGCGCGATGGTCGAAAACGGTTTGCGCCGGACAGACCTGCTTTCCTGGTATGGTCTGAACCTCAGCCATGCGCATGCGCCCGGTATCAATCTGACCAATGTATCGCTGCAACTGGCGCATCTGGATTTCGCCGATTTCTCTGGGGGCGATGTTGCGGGAACCGATTTCGCGGGTGCGGCGCTGAACATGGCGCGGTTTCGTGCCGCACAATTGCTGCGCTCGCGCTTTGCCAGCCCCGAGGCGGGAACGCTGAACCTGCCTTTGGGTCCGGACGAAACGCGCTGGTCCTTCACCCGGCTGAGCGGTGCGGATTTTTCCCGCGCACTTATCCGGCAGAGCGATTTTTCGCGCGTTCACGCGCTGGCCGCGTCTTTCGATGGCGCGTTTCTCGACGAGGTCGATTTTTCCGGTGCCGCGCTTTCGGCAGCCACCTTTCGCGGGGCCGTGCTGATATCGCCGCGGTTTGACGGGGCCGAGTTGCGCTCGATCGATCTGGATGGCGCGTATCTGTTCGGCGACGATCCGCTGGCCGAGCTTGAGCGCATCGCCGCCCCGGAAAGCTTCTACCCAGGGCGCTATCGCGCCGAACCGGTTGGATATGCCGAGGCTGTGGGCGCCACGCCATGGGACGTGATGGATGCCGCGGCGTTGCAGGCGCGGGTTGGCGGCGCGCAGGCCTGGCGGATCGAACGGATCAGCGCCTTCGAGTGAGATCATGCTCGGTGTCGGCGCCGGGCACCGGGTCATAGCCATGCCCGCCCCAGGGATGGCAACGCAGGATGCGCCGCGCGGCCAGCCAGGCGCCCCTGATGCCGCCATGGCGTTCCAGCGCCTCCAGCGCATAGGCCGAGCAGGTGGGCTGATAGCGGCAGCCATGCCCCACCCAGGGGCTGAACACCAGCCGGTAGAAGCGCACGGGCAGCGCGAAAAGCCAGGCCAGCGGGCTCATGGCCGGGGCTTTCTATCGGCATGGATGCGCTCTACCGCGCGTTCCAGATCAGTGATCAAATCGGGCCAGGCGCGCGAAACCGTCACCTGCGGCCGCCCGACGAGCACATAATCCCAGCCCTCGCGCCCGCACCGGGCCAGCACGCAGCGCGCCAGCGCACGCAGCCGGCGCTTGGCGCGGTTGCGGGTGACGGCATTGCCCAGCTTCTTCGAGCAGGTGAAACCCACGCGCACGCCCTCGATACCCTCATCCGGGTCACGCCGGCGCGCCTGCAGCAGGAAACCCTCGGCCGCCTGCCGCCGGGCGCGGGCGGCGCGCAGGAAATCGGCACGCTTTTTCAGTATCGACAGTGCCCGCGCCTTGCCGCCGTTTGCGCAAGCGAAAACCGCCGGCCCGCCGCCTTCCTGCGCGGGGCAGGGGGCTGGCATGGCCGGCGGTGCGGTTTCGTTCATCTCGGCCGGGTCAGCCGGCAAGGCAGTTTCGGCCCTCAGGCCGACAGCTTCTTGCGGCCCATCGCGCGGCGGGCATTGATGATCTTGCGCCCGGCCTTGGTGGCCATGCGCGCCCGGAACCCGTGGCGGCGCTTGCGCACGAGGTTCGAGGGTTGAAAGGTCCGTTTCATCGCGCCATTCCTTCTTGCTTGCCCCGCATCGGCTGCGACGGCTGTGCGGCAGCCGGGCAGCGAGGCGATGGCGGAAATTCCAAGGCCCGGCTCATAGACAAGCTTGCGTCACAAGTCAATTCGTGACCGCCGGGCGTTGATGCGAAAATTCCGCCCCGGCCCGTTTCCGGCCCCGCCGGGGCCTTGCCGTGCCAACAATGCCGTGAGCGGGCTGAAACATGCACCCCCTTGTGGCCCCGGTTACGAATAGAAGGACTGATGCAAACGGAGAAAAGCTCTTGAAACCTGCCCGTGCAGCCGCCCTGCGCCGCATTCTGCCCCTTGTCGCGCTGCTGGGCGTGGCGCTGGTGGCGGGGTTCATGCTGCGCGATCATCTCACCTTCGACACGCTGCGCGCCAATCGCGAGGCGCTGATCGCCTTTCGCGACAATCATCTGGCGCTGGCGGTGGTGCTGTTCATGCTGGCCTATGTCGCCGTGGTGGCACTCTCGCTGCCCGGTGGCACGCTGGCCACGCTGACCGGCGGCTTTCTATTCGGCCTGTTCCCCGGCGCGCTGATGAATGTCACCGCCGCCACGCTGGGTGCGGTGGTCATCTTTGCCGTGGTCAGGGTCGGGCTGGGCGCGCGGCTGGCTGCCAGGATCGACGCCTCCGACGGCAAGGTGAAACGCATCAGCGAGGGCATTCGCGCCAATGAGGTGCCGATGCTGATTTCCATAAGGCTGATACCGGCGGTGCCCTTCTTTCTGGCCAACATCATTCCGGCCTTTCTGGGCGTGGCGCTGGCGCGCTTTGCATGGACAACCTTTGTCGGCATCATCCCGGGCGGGGTGGTCTATACTTGGGTCGGCGCCGGGCTGGGTGAGGTGTTCGACCGCGGCGAGACGCCTGATATGGGCATCATCTTCGAGCCGCATATCCTGGGCCCGCTGCTGGGCCTTGCCGCGCTGGCTTTCCTGCCGGTGGCGCTGCGTCGCATGGGAAGGGCCTGAGCGATGGAGATCATCAAGACCGATATCTGCGTGATCGGCGCCGGCTCGGGCGGGCTGTCGGTGGCCGCCGGCGCGGTGCAGATGGGCGCGCGGGTGGTGCTGCTTGAGGGCCATCGCATGGGCGGCGATTGCCTGAATTATGGCTGCGTGCCCTCGAAGGCGCTGCTCGCCGCCGGCAAGGCGGTACAGGCGCGCCGCGCCGCGCGTTTCGGCATGCCGGCGCAGGATGGCGCGCCCGATTACGCCGCCGCCATGGATCATGTGCGCGCCACCATCGCCGCCATCGAGCCCCATGACAGCGTCGAGCGCTTCGAGGGGCTGGGTGTGCGGGTGATCGGCGAATATGGCCGTTTCACCGGCCCGCGCGAGGTGCAGGCCGGGGTGTATCGCATCCGCGCGCGCCGTTTCGTCATCGCCACCGGCTCGTCGCCGGCGGTGCCGCCGATTCCGGGCCTGGACAACGTGCCCTACCTGACCAACGAGACATTGTTCGACCTGCGCGAGCGGCCGGGTCATCTGCTGGTGCTCGGCGCCGGCCCCATCGGGGTAGAGATGGCACAGGCGCACCGTCGGCTGGGAAGCCAGGTGACGGTGATTGAGGCCGACCGCGCGCTCGCCCGCGAAGACCCCGACGCCGCGGCGCTGGTGCTGGGCAGGCTGCGCGCCGAGGGGGTGGAGCTGATCGAGGGCGTGGCGGCCGAGCGCATCGGCGGCCGGCCCGGCGCCATCGAGCTGCAGGTGGCGGGCGGCACGGTATTCACCGGCACGCATCTGCTGGTGGCAACGGGGCGGCGGGCGAATACCGAAAGGCTGAACCTCGACGCCGCCGGCATATTGCATGGCCCCGCCGGGGTGCAGGTTGATGCAAGGCTGCGCAGCACCAACCGCCGCGTGCTGGCCATCGGCGATGTCGCCGGGCAGGGGCAGTTCACGCATCTGGCGGGCTATCACGCCGGCGTTGTCATCCGCTCCATGCTCTTTGGGCTGCCCGCAAGCGCGCGCCATGATCACATCCCGCGCGTCACATATACCGAGCCCGAACTGGCACAGGCCGGGCTGACCGAGGCCGAAGCACGCGCACGCCATGGCGAGGCGCTCGAAGTGATCCGGCTGGGATTTGACGCCAATGACCGCGCCCTTGCCGAGGGCGCAACCGACGGCTTCATCAAGCTGATGGCGCATCGCGGCCGGCCCGTGGGCGTTACCATCGCCGGCCCCGGCGCCGGCGAGATGATCGGCATCTGGGCAATGATGCTGGCTGGCCGCATGAAACTTTCGGTGCTCGCCGGCACGGTTTTGCCCTATCCGACGCAGGGCGAACTTTCTAAACGTGCCGCAGGTGCCTATTTTTCCCCCAGACTCTTTGGTAACCCTCTTGTGAAACGGGTCGTCGGGCTGGTGCAGCGTCTCCTGCCCTGACCCCACGGGTTTGGGCAGTCATGTTCTTTCGCACGCTTTCGGGCCGATTCCTGCTGCTGACCATCATCTTCGTCATGCTGGCGGAGGTGCTGATCTTCGTGCCCTCGGTGGCGAGTTACCGGCAGGATTACCTGCTGTCGCGGCTGGAACGGGCGCAGATTGCCTCGCTGGCGCTGCTGGCATCCGATGGCTCGGTCTCCGAGGCGCTGGCCGAGGAGTTGCTGGTCAATGCCGGGGTCTACAATGTGGTGCTCAGGCGCGACGAGTTGCGCGAACTGGTGCTGTCCTCGCCGGTGCCGGGGCCGATCAGCGCCACCTACGACATGCGCGCGCCACCCGCCACCGAGCTTATGCGCGATGCCATGGCAGAGCTGTTCACGGGCGAGGACCGCGTGATCCGAGTCTTCGGCGCCCCGGTGCGCGAGGGCGGGTTGTTGATCGAGGTCACCATGGATAGCGGCCCGCTCAGGCGCGAGTTGTGGGATTATGCCGGGCGCATCCTGCTCTTGTCGCTGGTGATCTCGCTCAGCACGGCGGCGCTGCTCTTTCTCGCCGTGCAGCGGCTGATGGTCAGCCCGATAAGGCGGGTGACGGCGGCCATGGCCGAATATGGCAAGGCGCCCGAGGATGCGCGCCGCATCATCGACCCGCAATCGCGGGTGGTGGAGCTGCGCGAGGCCGAAGAGGCGCTGGCGCAGATGCAGACTGATCTGACCCATTCGCTGCGCCAGAAGGAAAGGCTGGCACAGCTGGGCGGTGCGGTGGCGCGCATCGCGCATGATCTGCGCAACAGCCTGGCCACGGCGACGCTGGTTGCCGATCGTATCGAAAGCTCGCGCGACCCGGCCGTGGCGCGGGCGGCGCCCAAGCTGGTGGCGGCGCTGTCGCGGGCGGTCAATCTGTGCGAATCGACGCTGGCTTTCGGCAAGGCCGAAGAGCCACCGCCGAAGCTGGCCAAGCTGGCACTGCGGCCACTGGCGAACGAGGTGATCGAGGCCGAGGAACTGGCCGGCAGCGAGGCGGGCGGGCTGGAATATCTGGTTGATGTGCCGGCCACGCTCAGCCTGCGCGGCGATGCCGAACAGCTGTTTCGCGTGCTCTCGAATCTGGTGCGCAATGCGCGCCAGGCGATCGAGGCGACGGGCAAGCCCGGCTCGATCGAGATCAGCGCGCATGACAGCGCCGAAGGCTGCGTGATCAGGGTGATCGATACCGGCCCGGGCCTGCCCAAGCGCGCACGCGAGAATCTGTTCGCCGCCTTTCAGGGCGGGGCGCGAAAGGGCGGTGTCGGGCTGGGGCTGGTCATCGCCGCCGAGCTGGTGCGCGGCCATGGCGGCTCGCTGGACCTGGTGCGCAGCGACGAGGACGGCACCGAGTTCCGCATTACCTTGCCGCAGGGCGAGTGATGCCGGCCCTGCCTTGACCGGATCGGAGTTTTCTTGCGTTTGTGCCACAATGTGTGGGCGTGGTCGCCCTTCTCGATCAGAAGAAAAACGAAGCCATGCCGGCGGCGACGGGCGGCCGGGACAGGCGCCTCCCTGCAATTGAACGGCAATCCGCGTTGACAAGGCCTTTCGAGCGGCCTTGTCTCTCGCCCGTAGCCGATACTGGTTTCAATGCGCCAGGAAGACCGGCCGCTCGGCGTTTTCGAGCACGTTGCGCGTGGCGCCGCCCAGAATTGCCTCGCGCAGGCGCGAATGGCCATAGGCGCCCATCACCAGCAGCCCGGCATCGGCATCGGCCATGAAGCGCATGAGCACATCCGAGACCCGCGGCATTGTCTTGGCCAGCACCGAGACCTCGCAGCGCACCCCGTGGCGCGCCAGCATCTGGGTGAGCAGCCCGCCCGGATCGGAACGTTCCGGGCTATGCACGGGCGGATCGACGACGGCGATGATCGCCAGTTCTGCCTTGCGCAGCAGCGGCAGCGCCCGGCGCACCGCATTGAGCGCCTCGTTCGACTGGTTCCAGGCGACGACGATGCGCTTGCCGAAATCGGGGTCAAGCCGGGCTTCGGGCACCACCATCACCGCCGCCTGCCCCTCGAAGAGCGCCGATTCGATCACCGCCTCCTGGGTAGGTAGCGCGTCGGGGCCATAGGGGCGCGACTGGATAACCAGATCGGAAAAGCGCGCACGCAGCCCGACCAGGGCGGGCAGGCCCCCGAACTGAACCACGGTCGATTCGGTGCCCCAGCGCAGCGACTCGGCCGCCAGCCGTTTGCGCGCCGTCGTTTCGAGTGCCTGCGCATCGGCCTGTGCGCGTTCGAGCGTTTCCTGCAGCAACAGCGGCGAGGCGCCCATGTAGAAACCGCCCGCCGGGGTCATGTCCACGCCCAGCAGGCAGGCGTTCAGATGGGCATCCTGCGCCCGGGCGAATTCCATCGCGGGCGGCAGGGTGGCATCGACTTCCGCCTGGCTGGCGAGAAAGGTCGAGATCGATTTGTAGCCCATTGGCGCTAACCCCATTTCATTTTTCAGCCGGGGCAACCGCCGGCATGTGATGACGGTTCGACCGCCACGTGGATGTGGCGGATGGTCGCCTTGTGGACCCGTCGGCACCCTGATTTCAAGCAAGTTGCAGCTTAGCTGTTATTGACCTGGATCAATGTCGCAAATTTTTCCGTGAAGGATAAGGTGCGCGGCGTATAATGCTCGCAGTTCCGTGAGGAACGCGAAGCCAGCCAAAATAAGGCGAACGAAGGGACGCAAGGTATGTGGGATTTCGTCAAGCTGCTCGTGCTTGCCGCGATCGCGGTATTTGCCGCGTATGTGGCGAGCTACGCGCGTGATCTGGCCCATTTGGTCCACATGATCATCATCATGCTGGTCGCGGCGGGGCTTTTCATCTGGCAGATTCGCCGCGTCGGCGAACCGGCGCCGGTGCATGACCCGGGCCAGTACATGGACGGGGTGATTCGCGCCGGGGTGATCGCGACCGCCTTCTGGGGGGTGATCGGCTTCCTGGTCGGGGTGGTCATCGCGCTGCAGCTTACCTGGCCGCAGCTCAACTTCACCTGGGCCGAGGGCTACCTGAATTTCGGGCGGCTGCGCCCGCTGCATACTTCGGCGGTGATCTTCGCCTTTGGTGGCAACGCGCTGATTGCCTCGGCCTTTTATGTAGTGCAGCGCACCAGCGCCGCGCGGCTGTGGGGCGGCAACCTGGCCTGGTTCGTCTTCTGGGGCTATCAACTGTTTATCGTGCTGGCCGCGACCGGCTATGTGCTGGGCTCGACCCAGGGGCAGGAATACGCCGAGCCCGAATGGCTGGCCGATCTGTGGCTGACAATCGTCTGGGTGGCCTTCCTGGCGGTGTTCATGGGCACGCTGATCAACCGCAAGGAACCCCATATCTATGTGGCGAACTGGTTCTATCTGAGCTTCATCATCACCGTGGCGATGCTGCATATCGTCAACAATGTGCAGATGCCGGTGTCGATCTTCGGCTCGACTTCGGTGCCGGCATGGGCCGGGGTGCAGTCGGCGATGATCCAGTGGTGGTATGGCCACAACGCGGTGGGTTTCTTCCTCACGGCGGGCTTTCTGGGCATGATGTACTACTTCATCCCCAAGCAGGCCGAGCGCCCGGTATATTCCTACAAGCTCAGCATCATCCACTTCTGGGCGCTGATCTTCCTGTACATCTGGGCCGGCCCGCACCATCTGCACTACACCGCGCTGCCTGACTGGGCGCAGACGCTGGGCATGACCTTCTCGATCATGCTTTGGATGCCCTCCTGGGGCGGCATGATCAACGGGCTGATGACGCTTTCGGGTGCCTGGGACAAGCTGCGCACCGACCCGATCATCCGCATGATGGTGGTCGCCGTGGGCTTTTACGGCATGGCCACCTTCGAGGGCCCGATGATGTCGATCCGCGCGGTGAACTCGCTCAGCCACTACACCGACTGGACAATCGGGCATGTGCATTCCGGCGCGCTGGGCTGGAACGGCATGATCACCTTCGGCATGCTCTACTATCTGGTGCCGCGACTGTGGCAGCGCGAGGGGCTTTATTCGCTCAGGCTGGTCAGCTGGCATTTCTGGCTCGCCACCATCGGGATCGTGCTCTACGCCGCCTCGATGTGGGTGACCGGCATCATGGAAGGGCTGATGTGGCGGCAGGTCGATGCCCAGGGCTTCCTGGTCAACTCCTTCGCCGACACCGTGGCCGCCAAGTTCCCCATGTATGTGGTGCGCTCGCTCGGCGGGGTGCTGTTCCTGCTGGGTTCGATCATCATGTGCTACAACCTGTGGAAGACCGTGACGAGCGTGGGGCAGAAGAAGCCCGCCGCCGCCGCGGTGCCCGCTGAATAACCGGAGGGCGTCATGAGCATTCTCAGACATCACAAGAAGATCGAGACGCACGCGACGCTGCTTCTGGTTCTCAGCTTCCTGGTGGTCACCATCGGCGGCATTGTCCAGATCGTGCCCCTGTTCTACCTGGAGAACACGATCGAGGAAGTGGACGGCATGCGCCCCTATTCCCCGCTGGAGCTGGCGGGGCGGCGGATCTATATCCGCGAAGGCTGCTATGTCTGCCACTCCCAGATGATCCGCCCGATGCGCGACGAGGTCGAACGCTATGGCCATTACAGCCTGGCGGCCGAGTCGATGTATGACCACCCGTTCCAGTGGGGCTCGAAACGCACCGGGCCCGACCTGGCGCGCGTCGGCGGGCGCTATTCGGATGAGTGGCATGTCCAGCACATGATCAACCCGCAATCGGTGGTGCCGGAATCGATCATGCCCAGCTACGGGTTCCTGATGAACAGGGTGATCGACGGGCGCCATATCGGGGATATGATGACCGCCTATGCCCGCGTCGGTGTGCCCTATACCGACGAGATGATGGAGAACGCCCGCGCCGACTTCCTGGCGCAGGCAGACCCCAATGCCGATCATTCGGGCCTGCTGGAGCGTTACCCGGGGGCGCAGACGCGCAACTTCGATGGCCAGCCCGAACTGACCGAGATGGATGCGATCATCGCCTATATGCAGATGCTCGGCACGCTGGTGGATTTCTCCACCTTTGTGCCCGATCCCAGCCGCTGAGGGAGGCCGCGATGGAAACCTATACCGCGCTTCGTGCCTTTGCCGACAGCTGGCATCTGCTGTTCATGTTCCTGTTCTTCATCGGGGTGGTGGTTTTCATCTTCCGCCCCGGCTCGAAGCAGGTGCACGAGGAAACGTCGAACATGATCTTCCGTAACGATGACCGGCCGGCGGCGGCGGGCGAAGAGCCCCACGCCGGCAAGCGCTCCGAAAAGCAGGAGGCACGCTGATGGCCGACAAGACACCCGAAAACAAGGTCAGCCCGCCCGAGCGGCAGTACCCGGACCCGAAGGTTAAGCTGAGGCAGGAGCCGCCCACGACCGGCCATAGCTGGGACGGGATCGAGGAATACGACAACCCGCTTCCGCGCTGGTGGCTGTGGATCTTCTACGCCACCATCATCTGGTCGGTGATCTACATGATCCTCTACCCGGCCTGGCCGATGGTGAACCGTGCCACTTCGGGCCTTCTCAACTACTCCACGCGCGCCGAAGTGGCGGCCGAGATCAGCCGCTTTGAAGAGCGCAACCAGGTCTGGTTCGAGCGGTTGCTTGAAACCGAGCTGGACGAGATCAGTGCCGATGCCGAGTTGCAAGGATTTGCCGTCAATGCCGGCGCCTCGGTGTTCCTGGCGCATTGCTCGCAGTGCCACGGCACCGGCGGGGCCGGCGTGCAGGCGGCGGGCTATCCCAATCTGCTCAATGACGAGTGGCTCTGGGGAGGCACGATGGACGACATCCACCAGACCGTGCGCTACGGCATCCGCAACGAGGATCACCCCGATGCGCGCTGGTCGCAGATGCCGGCCTTCGGTGCCGATGGCCTGCTCGACGAGGAAGAGATCGACCAGGTGGTGCATTACGTGCTGCGGATGTCGGGGCAGCAGGACTATGACGCCGATGCCGCCGAGGCCGGGGCCGAGATCTATGAATGGAACTGCGCCTCCTGCCATGGCGATGATGGCGGTGGCGATTATTTCCAGGGGGCGCCGGCGCTGAACACGGCGGTATGGCTCTATGGCGGCGATTATGATGCGCTGTGGGAATCGGTGTATAATGCGCGCTTCGGCATCATGCCGGGCTTTGCCGGCCGGCTGCGCGATGCCGAGACCCGCGCGGTTGCCGCCTATGTTCACCAACTCGGCGGCGGTCAGTAACCGCCCGCCGCCTGCTCGGCCGCTTCTGGGCGGCCGGAAAGGAACTGCCACGCCCGGGGCAACCCCCGGGTGTGGTAGCGGCTGCACCGGGCCCGTTCCTGTTCGCGCGTTTCCCGGGACCTGGTGCAGCCACCCTCTGCGCTGTCGCGCCCTGCCATCATGGCGGTGCGCGCCTTTGTCACGCAGCGGTGTCACCAGTTTCGTGCCAAAATGCTATATTGGCAATGCGTGTTTTGACACATGTCAAGGACGGCTTGTGCGCCAGAAGATAACGAAACAGGATCGGCGCGCGATGGCGGCCCAGCCACCGCCCCGATTCCCCCGGCGGCGCCGGATCAGCCGTCAGGGCGGCGTTGCGGCGGCACAGGATGGAGCCCGGGAATGAGCAGTTCCGACGAAATGCCCAAGCTTTACCAGGCGCGCGAGCCCATCTTCCCGCGCAATGTCAAGGGCAGCTTTCGCACCATGAAATGGTGGCTGCTGGCACTCATGCTGGGTATTTATTACATCACCCCCTGGATACGCTGGGATCGCGGCCCCGAAATGCCCGACCAGGCGGTGCTGCTCGATCTGGCCAATCGCCGCTTCTTCTTCTTCATGATCGAGATATGGCCGCATGAGTTCTATTTCGTCGCCGGCCTGCTGATCATGGCCGGGATCGGGCTGTTCCTGTTCACCTCGGCGCTGGGGCGCGTGTGGTGCGGCTATGCTTGCCCGCAAACGGTCTGGACCGACCTTTTCATCCTCGTCGAGCGATGGATCGAGGGCGACCGCAATGCGCGGCTGCGCCTTCACCGCAAGAAATGGGATTTCGAGAAGGCGCGGAAATATGGGTTCAAATGGTTCGTCTGGCTGCTGATCGGCCTGGCGACCGGCGGCGCCTGGGTGTTCTACTTCACCGACGCACCGACGCTGGCGCGCGATCTTGTCACGCTCAACGCCCATCCCATCGCCTGGATCACCATCGGCATTCTTACCGCCACCACCTTTCTCTTCGGCGGGTTCTTTCGCGAACAGATCTGCATCTATGCCTGCCCCTGGCCGCGCATCCAGGCGGCGATGATGGACGAGGACACCATCACCATCAGCTACCGCGACTGGCGCGGCGAGCCGCGCGGCAAGCTCAGGAAGGGTCAGGCCAGCCCCGAGGGTGCACAGGGCGATTGCATCGACTGCATGGCCTGCGTCAATGTCTGCCCGATGGGAATCGACATCCGCAACGGCCAGCAGATGGAATGCATCACCTGCGGGTTGTGCATCGACGCCTGCGACGACGTGATGGACCGCATCGGCAAGCCGCGCGGGCTGATCGGCTATCTGGCGCTGTCGGACGAACAGAGCGAGCGCGCCGGCAAGGAGCCGCTCTCGGTCTGGCAGCATGTCTTCCGGCCGCGCACGGTTCTTTATACAGTGCTCTGGGCAGGCATCGGCATCGGGCTGATCGTGGCGCTGTTCCTGCGCACCGACATCGACATGTCGATATCGCCCATCCGCAACCCCACGCATGTGGTGCTGTCGGATGGTTCGGTGCGCAACGCCTATGATGTGCGCATTCGCAACATGCATGGCGAGCCGCGCGAGTTCTTCGTCGCGGTCACCGAAAGACCGCTGCTGGCGCTTACCCTGCAGGGCCGTCCGGGGCAATATGTCACCGTGCCGGCCGATCAGCAGCTCAACCAGCGCGTCTATCTGACCGCGCCGCCCGGATCGGACGAGGCGATGGCGCAATCCACGCCGGTGCGAATCTGGGTCAGCGAGGTCGACGGAACGGGGCGCATCTTTTCAGAGACGGTCTTCAACGGGAGAGGGCAATGAACGAGGACAGGAAACCGAAGTTCCGCATGACCGGCGGCAAGGTGCTGGGCATCTTCCTGGGGGCCTTCGGCATCATCTTCACGGTCAACATCTTCATGGCCTATAACGCCGTAAGCACCTTTCCCGGGCTCGAGGTTCAAAACAGCTATGTCGCCAGCCAGGGCTTCAACGACCGGCTCGCGGCGCAGCAGGCGCTGGGCTGGGAGGTGGCGGTCGAGGTGGCCGAGGGCGAGTTGCGCGTGCATTTCACCGATGCCGAAGGCAACCCGGTTTCGGTGACCGGGATGACCGCGACGCTGGGCCGCGCCACCCATACCCGCGATGACGTGGCGCCCGAGTTCAGCTACCGGCGCGGCACCTTCAGCGCCCCGGTCGAGCTGGAACACGGCAACTGGAACCTGCGCCTGCTGGCCACGGCGCCCGATGGCACCGAGTTTCAGCAGCGCATCTCCTTCTGGCATCGCGGCTAGGAAGGGAATGGTGGCACCAGCATGACGGACACGCTGCACGCCCCGTCGGTTTCGGCCTGCCCGGCCTGTGTGGCGGGTGATGCCGCCATCGACAGGGCGGCGCGCGCGCCGCTGCCCGATGCGCGCCTGGTGCTGTCGGTGCCCGGCGCCCATTGCGCCGCCTGCATCGCCACCATCGAACGCGATCTCGAGGCCATGAAGGGCATCCAGTCGGTGCGGCTGAACCTGACCATGAAGCGTCTGTCGGTGCAGGCCGATGCCGGCATCGAGCCGGGCGCGCTGATCGAGCGGCTGAGCCGGCTGGGCTATGACGCCCATGAGCTGGACCCGGGCACGCTGAGCATGACCGAGACCGACCGCCAGGGCCGTGATTTGCTGATGCGGCTGGGTGTGGCCGGCTTTGCCATGATGAACATCATGCTGCTGTCGGTGGCGGTTTGGTCGGGCGCGGCGGATGCCACGCGCGATCTTTTCCACCTGATCTCGGCGCTGATCGCCATTCCCACCGTGGCCTTTTCGGGCCAGCCCTTCTTTCGCTCGGCGGCGAAGTCGATGCGCGCCGGGCGGCTGGGTATGGATGTGCCGATCTCGCTGGCGCTGGTGCTGACCGTCGCCATCTCGCTTTACGAGACGCTGCAGTCGGGCAAGCACGCCTATTTCGAGGCGGCAGTGATGCTGACCTTCTTTCTGCTTGCCGGGCGCTATCTCGACTACCGCGCCCGCGCCGCGGCGCGCTCGGCGGCGCAGGAACTGGCCGCGCTGGAAGTGCCGCGCGCGATCCGGCTCGATGGCGATGGGCGCGAGGCCACGGTGCCGGTGGCGGAACTGGCGGTGGGCGATCTGGTGCTGGTGCGCCCGGGTGGGCGGGTGCCGGTTGATGGCGTGGTCACGAAAGGGCAATCCGAGATCGACCGCTCGCTTCTGACCGGCGAGACGCTGCCCGCCTTTGCCGGCGAGGGCAGCGTGCTCAGCGCCGGCGAGGTTAACCTGACCGGCCCGCTGACGGTGCGGGTAACGGCGGCCGGGCGCGACAGCTCGCTGCACCGCATGGCCGATCTGGTGGCAAATGCCGAGGCCGCGCGCACGAAATACACCACGCTGGCCGAACGCGCGGCGCTGGCCTATGCGCCCACCATCCCGATCCTGTCGCTGGGGGCCTTTTTCGCCTGGATGTATATCTCGGGCGGCGATCTGCGGCTGTCGGTCAATATCGCCATCGCCACGCTGATCATCACCTGCCCCTGCGCGCTGGGCCTGGCGGTGCCGGCGGTGGTGACGGCGGCCAGCGGAAAACTGTTTCGCAAGGGGCTGCTCATCAAGGACGGCACCGCGCTGGAGCGGCTGGCCGAGGTCGATACGGTGGTTTTCGACAAGACCGGCACGCTGACGCTGGGTGCGCCGGTGCCCACCAATCTGGAAGATCATCCCGAGCCGGCGGCAAGCGCGGCGCTGGCGCTTGCCGAGGCATCGAGCCACCCGCTGGCAATGGCGCTGGCCGGCGCGCTGCGCGCGCGCGGGCTGCGCCCCGAGAAGTTGGAGGCCTTGCAGGAAGTGCCGGGCTACGGGGTCGAGGGGCGCTGGCAGGGGCAGCTTGTGCGGCTGGGTCGCGCCGGCTGGGTTGGCGCCGAGCCTGTCGCCAGCACCGCCGCCTATCTGGTCATCGCCGACGAGCGCCGCGCCTTCACCTTCACCGATCAGTTGCGCCCGGGCGCCGGGGCACTGGTGGCGGCGCTGAAGCGCGAAGGCAAGGCAGTGTGGCTGATCTCGGGCGATGTGCCGGCGGCAGTGGCCGATATGGCCACGCGGCTGGGCATTGCCGACTGGCAGGCCGAGGCGCTGCCCGAAGACAAGGCGGCGAAGATCGCTTCGCTGCACGAGGCCGGCCACAAGGTGCTGATGGTAGGCGACGGGCTGAACGACACGGTGGCGCTGTCGGCGGCGCATGTCTCGATCTCGCCGGCCTCGGCGCTGGATGCGGCGCGCGCGGCCTCGGACATGGTGCTTCTGGGCCGCGACATCTCGCTGATCGAGGATGCGCTGCGCGTGGCCCGGCTCTCAACCAGACGCATACGCGAGAATTTCTGGCAGTCGGGGCTGTATAATGCCATCTTCGTGCCCGTGGCGCTGGTCGGCTGGTGCACGCCGCTGTTCGCCGCGGCGGTGATGTCGCTGTCGTCGATCACGGTTTCACTCAATGCGTTGCGGCTGAAATAGTGGCCATCAGACAGGAAAGGAAACGGCGGTGGAAGTTCTGGGCATCCTGATTCCGGTGTCGCTGGGGCTGGGGCTTCTGGGCCTGCTGGGGTTCTGGTGGACGCTGAAGAAGGGGATGTATGACGACCCCGAGGGCGACAGCCGCCGGATTCTGCGCGACGATTACGACGACCACCCCAAGAGTTGAGCGTAAGAGACTGAGGGCGCGCGCCGGCGGCCGGTGGCCGCCGCGAGGTCCCGCTTGCGTTTCCGCGCAGACTGGCGCGGCGATCCAGGCGGCTACCGGCGGGTTTGAGTATTTCGGGCAAGATGAAGCGGCGATCAGGCCATGATTTCAGGCCAGAGCGCGCGGTTGCGCGGTGCAAAGGCGGCGATATGGCCCACCGTTTTCAGCCCGAATTCGGCCGGGCAGAGCAGGCGGCTTGTGATTTGCGCCGCCGGCATCCACTCGGCGAGTTTCCAGACCGATTCGGGCGGGATCATCACATCATCGTCGAGCGCGACCAGCGTTACCTTGCAGGTCAGGCCCGGGCTTTCGGGGGCGGGCAAATCGGGGTCGGCAGGCAGCGAGCCGCGCCTTGCGCACCAGCCTTTCCATTGCCGGAAGACGGGGGTGGGCAGATCGTTGCCCAAACCCAGCCGCTTTCCCGGCAGATGATCGAGCAGCAAAACAGCCAGCGGGCCGGCAAGGTGCCACAGCGCCCAGGCCTGCGCCCGGAACGGCCAGGGGTGCTGGCTGACATGCACCGGCCCGGCGGCAAGTGCGATCACGCGGTTGATCTCGTGCAGGCGCGGCTGGAAGGGCAGCGACATGGCGCCCAGCGAATGGCCGATCACCCAGAGCGGCAGGCCGGGAAAGCGCGTGCGCATCCAGGCGCGAGCGGCGGTGGGGTCGTGCACGCCCCAGTCGGTCATCGAGGCCTTTGATCCGTAGGGCCGGCCCGAAGCACCGAAATCACGGTAATCCCAGATCAGCACGGCGACGTTTTCGCTTGTCACCAGCCATTGCGCGAAGGGCTTGTAGAAGGCGGCGGGCACACCGGTGGCGGCGTTGATCATGATGGCGCGCGCCGCCGGTTCCGCTGCCGGCTCAAGGAGCGTGCCGCGAAGTCGGGCGCCGGGGGCGGCGATTTCAACCGGGGTTTCGGTTGGTGGCCGCCCGGGCGAAATTGGGGCGGGGTGCTTGGGCGCAGTTTCGGGCATGGCGGCGGGCTCGCGATGGGGCTGCGGCAGGCTAGCCGCGCGCGCCCGGGGCCGGCAAGCGGGACGCGGCGTCGGGTGCGAATAATTTGATCAAATCCCGTTGCGGTATGCGCCGATCCCGCCTATTCTCGCGCTGGCAAGAATCCTTCGGTGGGGGCGGCGCGCTCCCGGCCGGACCATATCGGGGACAGTGTCATGCTTCAGATAACCAATCACATGCCCACCGCCGAGCTTCAGGCGCTCGATGCGGCCCATCACATGCACCCCTTCACCGATGGCAACACCCTGGCGAAGAAGGGCGCGCGCATCATCACCCGCGCCGAGGGGGTCTGGCTGACCGATTCCGATGGCGAGCGCATCATCGACGGCATGGCCGGGCTGTGGTGCGTCAATATCGGCTATGGGCGAAAGGAACTGGCGCAGGCGGCGGCGCGGCAGATGGAGGAGCTGCCCTACTACAACACCTTTTTCCAGACCAGCCATGTGCCGGTGATCGCGCTGGCCGCGCGCCTGGCCGAGCTGGCGCCGCATGATCTGAACCATGTTTTCTTCGCCGGCTCGGGGTCCGAGGCGAACGACACCAATATCCGCATGGTGCGCCATTACTGGGCGCTGAAGGGCAAGCCGGAAAAGTCGGTCATCATCGCCCGGCGCAACGCCTATCACGGCTCGTCGGTGGGCAGCGCGTCCTTGGGCGGTATGGCGGCGATGCATGGTCAGGGCGGGCTGCCGATTCCCGATATCGCGCATATCGACCAGCCGAACTGGTACCTTGAGGGCGGCGAGACGAGCCCCGAGGATTTCGGGCTGGAGCGCGCCCGCCAGCTTGAGGCGAAGATCAAGGAACTGGGCGAGGACCGCGTTGCCGCCTTCATCGCCGAGCCGATTCAGGGCGCGGGCGGGGTGATCGTGCCGCCCGAAAGTTACTGGCCCGAGATCCAGCGCATCTGCGACAAGTACGACATATTGCTGATCGCCGATGAGGTGATCACCGGATTCGGGCGCACCGGCAACTGGTTCGGCACGCAGACCTATGGCATTCGCCCGCATATCATGACCGTGGCCAAGGGGCTGTCTTCGGGCTATGCGCCGATCGGCGCCTCGATCGTCTGCGACGAGGTGGCGCAGACCATCGCGCAGGAGGAATTCTTCCACGGCTACACCTATTCGGGCCACCCGGTCTGTGCCGCCGTGGCGCTGGAAAACCTGCGCATCATGGAAGAGGAAGGCGTGGTCGAGCATGTGCGCGACGTGGGGCATCCGCATCTGGCGGCGCGCTGGCACGGCCTGGGCGATCACCCGCTGGTGGGCGAGACGAAGATCGTTGGCATGATGGCCTCGCTGGCGCTGACGCCCGACAAGGCCGCGCGCGCCGCCTTTGTGCAGCCGGGCAGCGCCGGGCTGATCGCGCGCGAGCGTTGCTTTGCCAACAATGTCGTCATGCGCCATGTCTGGGATCGCATCGTTGCCTCGCCGCCGCTGGTGATGACGCCCGACGAGATCGACATCATGATCAACCGGCTGACGAAGGCGCTGGACGAGGCGCATGCGCAGATGAAGGCCGAGGGCATGCTGAAATAGGCCCCGCGCATGGATCTGCTCACCGCCAATGACCGCCCGGGGCAATACCCGCCCTCGTGGTATGCGAAAACCGCCGAGCCCTTGCCCCTTCAGCCCCGCGCCGAGGGGGCGCTTTCCTGCGATGTCTGCATCATAGGGGGTGGCTATGCGGGGCTTTCGGCGGCCCTGCACCTGGCCGAGCGCGGCTATGACGTGATCTTGCTGGAAGGCCAGCGGCTGGGCTTTGGCGCTTCAGGGCGCAATGGCGGGCAGGTGGGCACCGGCCAGCGCCAGGATCAGGACTGGCTTGAGGCCACCGTCGGCAAGACTCGCGCGCGCGCGCTTTGGGACATGTCGCTCGAAGCGGTGACGCTGGTGCGCGATCTGGCCGCGCGCCATGCGCCCGATGCCGGCTGGGCCGATGGCATCATCCATGCTGCCCACAAGCCGCGCCATGTGAGCGAGTATCACGCCTATGCCGAGAAGCTGGCGCACGATTACGGCTATGACAGGATACGCAAGCTGAGCCGCGAGGAGATGCGCGCGATGGTCGGCTCGCCGGCCTATCATGGTGGCGAGATCGACATGGGCGCGGGCCATCTGCACCCGCTGCGATATGCGCTGGGGCTGGCGCGGGCGGCGAAAGCGGCCGGTGTGCGCCTGTTCGAGCGCTCGCGGGTTACGGCGCTGACGAAGGCCGATCCGGCGCTGGTGCAGACGGAACACGCGCAGATCAGGGCGCGCCATGTGGCGCTGGCCTGCAACGGCTATCTGGGCCGGCTGGAGCCACGCGTGGCAGCGCGGGTGATGCCGATCAACAATTTCATCGTCGCCACCAGGCCGATGTCGGATGCCGAGCGCGCGGGTATCATCCGTGACAATCACGCGGTGGCCGATTCGAAATTCGTCATCAACTATTTCCGCTTCAGCCATGACAACCGCCTGCTGTTCGGCGGTGGCGAAAGCTATGGCTACCGCTTTCCGGCCGATATCGCCGCCAAGGTGCGCAAGCCGATGGCCGCGATCTTTCCGCAGCTTGGCGATATCGAGATTACTCATGCCTGGGGCGGCACGCTTGGCATCACTTTCAACCGGATGCCGCATTTCGAGCGGCTGGCGGGCAATGTGCTCAGCGCCTCAGGCTATTCCGGCCACGGGGTGGCAATGGCCACGCTGGGCGGCAAGCTGATGGCCGAGGCCATCGCCGGACAGGCCGAGCGCTTCGACCTGATGGCCGAAGTGCCGACGCGCCCCTTCCCCGGCGGCGCCTCGCTGCGCTTTCCGCTTCTGGTGGCGGCGATGCTGTGGTTCTCGCTGCGCGACAGGCTCTGAGCGGAGCGAATCGGCCCCCTGCCGCCATTGGCAAATTCCTTGCCTGCAGGTGGCCTTTGCGCGTCGCGGGGGACGCTACGGGGGGCTGAATTGCCTCCGCTTTGCGCAGAATGACGGTCGGCAGGACCAAAACCGAAACATTATGTTGTTTTCCTGCCACGCCGCGCATTGATCGGCGGCAGCGCTGCCCGAATCGTCTTTGCAGCGCCGCGGGCAGGGTTCTACGAGTCAGGAAGCTGCCATGCACACTTTCGGGGGATAGTGTGATTAGTATTGATCGTCGGGGCTTTGTCTCCGGCTTGGCTTCGTTGTGCCTTGGCGGCACGGCGGCGACAGGCGCATCACTTTCCGGTATTCGTCCCGCTTCGGCCCGTTCCGCGGTGCCGGTTGCCTCGGGCAATCATGGGCTGGTGCATCTCAACCGGGTCGAAACCGCGCGCCCGCTGGTGGCGCTTACCTTCGATGACGGCCCGCATCCGGTGCATACGCCGCGCCTGCTGGATATCCTGGCCGAGCACCGGGCCAGGGCCACCTTTTATGTCATCGGCGCGCTGGTACGCCGTTACCCCGAGATTGCCCAGCGCATCGTCGCCGAGGGGCACGAACTGGCGAATCACACCTGGTCGCACCCAACACTGTCGCGGCTGGGCAATGCGCGTTTCCTCAGCGAGATCGACCGCACGCAAGAGATCATCTACCAGACCGTGGGGTATGTGCCGGTCACCATGCGCCCGCCTTACGGGGCGATCACCATGCGTCAAAGCCGCATGCTGGCGCAGGAGCGCAACCTGCCCACCATCATCTGGTCGGTTGATCCGCAGGACTGGCGCCGCCCGGGCCCATCGGTGGTGGCAAGGCGCATGGTGAGCGGCGCGCAGCCGGGCGCGATAATCCTGGCGCATGACATCCACGCCCCCACCGTGCGCGCCATACCCGAGGCGCTGAACGGGCTGTACGGGCGTGGGCTGCGCAGTGTCACCATGTCCGAGCTTCTGGGCTGGGGGCAGTGGGGGCCGCGTCGGCGCCCCTCGCGGGTGGCACGCAACCCTGAGCTAAGGCACCCGATCTGAAGCTGTCCGACCTGCTGCTGACCAGAGCCGGAATCTGCGCTTTCGGCATGCGCCTTGGCGCGTCCGACGCATGACTGAATGCCGCGGGTTGCCCGCAAAGCGAAAAGGCCATTTTTTTCGTTGGCTGACACACACGCTTCACAAACGAATAATAACGAGACAAAGTGATGAAAACCGCGCATCCGGCGCGGGGATCGCTCAAGTTTGCAGCAGAGAGGGAGAGTCATGACATATCGTTATCTTCTAGCCACCAGCGCGCTTGCGCTCGGCCTGGCGGGCACCGCCGCGCAGGCGCAGGTTACCGTGTCCTGGTGGCACGCCATGGGGGGGGAGCTTGGCGAGCTTCTGGAAGGCGTCGCCGAGGACTTCAACGAAAGCCAGTCCGACTATCGTGTCGTGCCGAGCTATCGCGGCACCTATACCGAAACCATGACCGGCGCCATTGCCGCATTCCGCGCCGGCCAGCAGCCGCATATCCTGCAGGTCTTCGAGGTTGGCACCGGCACGATGATGGCCGCCGAGGGCGCGATCTATCCGATCTACCAGCTGATGGCCGATAACGACGTGCATTTCGACCCTGACGCCTATCTCGATACGGTGGTCAGCTACTACACCGACCCCGACGGCAACATGCTGTCCTTCCCGTTCAATTCCTCGACCCCGATCATGTACTACAACAAGGACGTGTTCGAGGCCGCCGGGCTTGACCCTGAATCGCCGCCCGCCACCTGGGCCGAGGCCGAGGCCGCCGGGCGCGCCATCGTCGAATCGGGTGCTGCCCCTTGCGGCTTCACCACCTCATGGCCCAGCTGGGTGATGCTGGAGAATTTCACCGCCTGGCACAACCTGCCGCTGGGCACCCGCGCAAACGGCTTCGAAGGCTTCGACGCCGAGCTTGTGTTCAACAGTGAAATCCTCGCCCGCCATTGGGACAATCTGGCCGCCTGGCAGGACGAAAACATCTTCCGCTGGGGCGGGCCGAACACCGGGCCCGATGCCTTTCCGGCCTTCTACGCGGGTGAATGCGGCTTTGTCTTCGGCTCGTCGGCAAGCCGCGCGGGTGTGCTGGCCAATTCCGACTTCAATGTCGGCTTCGGCTTTCAGCCTTATTACGACGATGTCGAGGGCGCGCCGCAGAACACCATCATCGGCGGCGCCACGCTGTGGGTGCTCACCGGCCACAGCGACGAGGAATACGCCGCCGTCGCCGCCTTCTTCGAGTTCCTCTCGCTGCCCGAGGTGCAGGCGCAGTGGCACCAGGACACGGGCTATCTGCCGATTACCCAGGCATCCTACGACCTGACGCAGGAGCAGGGATATTACGACGAGAACCCGGGTGCTGACACCTCGATCCGGCAGATGACGCTCAACCCGCCGACCGAGAACTCCAGCGGGCTGCGTTTCGGCAACTTCGTGCAGATCCGCGACGTCATCTCGGAAGAAATGGAAGCGGTGATGTCCGGCACAAAGACCGGCCAGCAGGCGGCCGATGACGCCGTGCGCCGTGGCAACGCGCTCTTGCGCGAGTTCGAAGCCGCGATGAACTGAGCCTGATCCAGCGGCCCGCCCCAATCCTTGGGGGGGGCCGTTTCCTTTTGGCCAGGACCGGATGCGATGCAGACCAAACGAATGACCTTCTCCAGCCGGTGGCTGCCCTACGCGCTGCTGGCGCCGCAGGTGATCATCACGCTGATCTTTTTCATCTGGCCTTCGTATCAGGCACTTCTTCAATCGGTCTATCGGCAAGGCGACGCCTTCGGCATCCGGCCGCCAACCTTTATCTGGTTCCAGAACTTCCAGGCGCTTTTCGCCGACTCGCTTTATCTGAATTCGCTCAAGGTGACCTTCATCTTCTCGGTGGGCACCACGTTCCTGTCGATGTCGGTGGCGCTTCTCTTCGCGGTAATGGTCAACCGCATGATCCGCTCGCGCGATGGCTACACGACGCTGCTGGTCTGGCCCTATGCGGTGGCACCGGCCATCGCCGGCGTGCTGTGGTGGTTCATCTTCAACCCCACGCTGGGCATCCTGCCCTACATGCTGGACATGCTGGGCTATGACTGGAACCATCGGCGCAGCGGCAACGACGCGATGATCATGATCATCATCGCTTCCGCCTGGAAGCAGATCAGCTACAACTTTCTCTTTTTCCTGGCCGGGCTGCAGTCAGTTCCGCATTCGCTGATCGAGGCTGCCGCCATCGACGGTGCCAGCCGCTTCAAGCGGTTCTGGACCATCGTCTTTCCGCTGCTGTCGCCGATCACCTTCTTCCTGATGGTGGTGAATATCGTCTATGCCATGTTCGACACTTTCGGCGTCATCCACGCCACCACCGAAGGCGGGCCGGCGCAGGCCACCAACATCCTTGTCTACAAGGTCTATCGCGATGGCTTCGTGAACCTGAATATCGGTTCGTCGGCGGCGCAATCGGTGATCCTGATGTCGATCGTCATTATCCTGACCGTGATCCAGTTCCGCTATATCGAGCGGCGCGTGAACTACTGAGGGGCGCGAAATGGTCGAGAACAACCGCTGGGGCAATCTCTTCGCCCATCTCGTGCTGATCCTGGGCGTCACCATTGTGGTGTTTCCGGTCTATGTGGCGCTCATTGCCTCGACCCACCCGCCGGGGACATTCGTGCGCGGCGTGATGCCGCTCTGGCCGGGAACCCATGGCTGGGAGAACTACACCACCGTCATCACCGAGGGGCGCTCGCGCGCGGGCACGCCGCCCATCGGCGGGATGCTGTGGAACAGCTTCGTCATGGCGATGGCCATCACCATCGGTAAACTGTCGATCTCGATCCTCTCGGCCTTTGCCATCGTCTATTTCAAGTTTCCCTTCCGCATCTTCTTCTTCTGGGTGATCTTTCTCACGTTGATGCTGCCGGTCGAGGTTCGCATCGTGCCGACTTTCCAGGTGGTCGCCAATCTGGGCATGCTCAACAGCTTCGCGGGCCTGTCGATCCCGCTCATTGCCAGCGCCACGGCTACCTTCCTGTTCCGGCAATTCTTCATGACCGTGCCCGAGGAATTGATGGAGGCGGCGCGCGTCGATGGCGCGGGGCCGATGAAGTTCTTCAAGGATATCCTGCTGCCGCTTTCCATCACCAATATCGCGGCGCTGTTCGTGATCATGTTCATCTATGGCTGGAACCAGTATCTCTGGCCACTGCTGATCACCACCGACCCGGAATACTACACCATCGTCATGGGCATTCAGCGCATGGTCACGGGGGGCGATTCCGAGCCACTGTGGCATCTGGTAATGGCCACGGTGGTGCTGGCCGCGCTACCGCCAGTGCTGGTGATCCTGTTCATGCAACGGCTCTTCGTGAAGGGCCTGACCGAGACGGAGAAATAACCATGGCCACGATCACCATGGATGATTTGCACAAGGTCTATCAGGGCAACGTGCAGGCCGTGACCGGCATCAGCCTCGATATCGCCGATGGCGAGATGATCGTGCTGGTGGGGCCCTCGGGCTGCGGCAAGTCCACGCTCTTGCGCATGGTCGCCGGGCTGGAGACGATCACCAGCGGAACGCTGAAGATCGGCGAGCGGGTGGTCAACAACCTCGAACCGGCCGATCGCGACATCGCCATGGTTTTCCAGAATTACGCGCTCTATCCGCACATGACGGTTTACAACAACCTCGCCTACGGGCTGAGAAACCGCCGCTTTCCCAAGGCCGAGATCGAGCGCCGAGTGCGCGAGGCCGCCGAGATGCTGGAAATCGCGCCCTTTCTTGACCGCAAGCCGCGCCAGCTTTCGGGCGGGCAGCGCCAGCGGGTGGCGATGGGCCGCGCGCTGGTGCGTGAGCCGGCGGCGTTTCTCTTTGACGAGCCTCTGTCGAATCTCGATGCCAAGCTGCGCGTGCAGATGCGCGTCGAGATCAGGCAGTTGCAGCGCCGGCTGGGCACGACCTCGCTCTATGTCACCCATGACCAGCTCGAAGCGCTGACGATGGCCGACCGGCTGGTCGTGCTCAATGGCGGAGTGATCGAGCAGGTGGGCACACCGATGGATGTGTATAACCGTCCGGCCTCGGTATTCGTTGCGGGCTTCATCGGCTCGCCGGCGATGAACATGATCCCCTTGGATTACCTGCGCGAGGGCGGGCATGGCGCCGTTCTTGGCGGTGTGCCCTCGGGAACTGATCTGGTTGGCGTGCGCCCCGACGAGTTCACGCTCGAACCCGCGCCCGAGGGCGACGGGCTGGTTCTGGAAGGCATGCTCGCGCTGCTCGAGCCGGCCGGCGCCGAAAGCCACCTCTATGTGCAGATCGAGGGCCGCGCGCAGCCTATCGTGGCGCGCACCGGCGGCGTGCCGAAGCTGCTGGAGGGCGCGCCCATCACCCTGCACGCCGCGCCCGGCGCGATGCACCCCTTCGATGCGGCGAGCGGGCGGCGCACCGGTTGATCGCCCGGCATGAGGCGGAGGAACAAGCGCTTTCGAAAGCGCGTGCGAACGCGCCTTTGAGGGCCCGTTTTCCTGCCCGCCGCTTGCGCAGCCACCCGTGACGCGCCTATCCTGCCCCTGCCGATCAAAGGGGCCGCGCCATGCCGCATGACCACCACGACCATGACAACCATCTCGACCCGATGGACGCCCGCACCCGCGCGCTTGAAACCATCCTCACGCGCAAGGGGCTGGTCGACCCCGCCGCTGTCGATGAAATCATCGAGACCTATGCCGAAAAGGTGGGCCCCAGAAACGGCGCGCAGGTGGTGGCGCGCGCCTGGGACGAGCCCGATTTTGCCGACTGGCTGAAACGCGACGCCACCGCCGCCATTGCCTCGATGGGCTTTTCCGGCCGGCAGGGCGAGCATATGCGGGCGGTGTTCAACACGCCCAGGCTGCACAACCTCGTCGTCTGCACGCTGTGCTCATGCTATCCTTGGCCGGTGCTGGGCCTGCCGCCGGTGTGGTACAAATCGCCCGCATATCGCTCGCGCGCGGTGATCGAGCCGCGCGCCGTGCTGCGCGAATTCGGGCTGGAATTGCCCGGGGATGTTGCCGTGCGGGTGTGGGATTCCACCGCCGAGCTGCGCTATCTGGTCATCCCCGAGCGCCCGGCGGGAACCGAGAGCATGAGCCGCGAGGAACTCGCCGCGCTGGTCACCCGCGAATCGATGATCGGCACGGGCCTAGCCAAGGTGCCGGCATGAACGGGCCGCAGGATGTGGGCGGCATGATGGGCTTCGGCCCGGTGCGCCCCGAAGCCGATGAGCCCGCCTTTCATGCCCCCTGGGAAGGGCGCGCGCTGGGGCTGACGTTGTGCGCCGGCGCGCTGGGCCGCTGGACGCTGGACGAAAGCCGCCACGCGCGCGAAAGCCTGTCGCCTGCGATCTATTACAACGCCAGTTATTACGAGATCTGGTTGCGCGCACTGGAAGCGTTGCTGGTGAAACACGGCCTGGTCAGCGCAAAGGAACTGGCCGAAGGCACCTCGCCCGAGGCCCCGCCGCACCCCAAACGCCTGCCGCCCGAGCGCGTCGAACCGGCAATGAAGGCGGGCACCCCCTATGACCGCCCGCTCGCCACCACGCCGCGCTTTCGCCCCGGCGAAAAGGTGCGCGCGCGCAATATCCACCCGCGCGGCCATACCCGCCTGCCACGCTATGTGCGCGGCCATGTCGGCGTGATCGAGGCCGATCGCGGCGGCTTCGTGCTGCCCGATGCCAGCGCCCACGAGCTGGGCGAAGGTGCCGAGCGGCTTTACACCGTTGTTTTCGAGGCCGAAACCCTCTGGGGGCCGGATGCCGAGCCCGGCACGCAAATCTCGGTCGATGCCTGGGAGAGCTATCTTGAACCCGCATGAAACACCCCAGCCCGAAACCCCCTTCACCGAGCCCTGGCAGGCGCGCATCTTTGCCCTGACCGTGGCGCTGAACGAGGCCGGGCACTTCGCCTGGGCCGACTGGGCAGCGGTGTTCGGCCGGCACCTGAAGGACACAAAGGACGGCGCCGGCGATTACTGGCGCGCCTGGGCGGCAGCGCTGGAAGAGATGCTGGCCAGCCAGGGCGCGGCGGGCGGCGCCGATGTGGCGGCACTGGCCGAGCGCTGGCAGGCGGCGGCCCATGCAACCCCGCACGGAAAGCCGATCCTGCTGGAAAACGCCGGCCCCGCCCCCGAGGCGTGATACCCGGCGCCCTGGCGTTTGCGCCTTGGCAGAAACCCTGCGCGCGATATGCTGCCCGGAAAAATGGAACGCCACCGGGGAGGAGCAACCATGAAACGCAAGCTTGTCAGCGCCGCCGAGGCGGTGGCGCTGATCCGCCCCGGCGACACCATCACCACCTCGGGTTTTGTCGGCAACGGCGTGCCCGAGCATCTGCTCGCCGCGCTCGAGTCGCGCTATCTCGAAGAGGGCGCGCCTTCCGGGCTCAGCCTGATCTTCGCCGCCGGCCAGGGCGATGGCAAGGAAAGGGGGCTCAACCGGCTGGGCCACAAGGGCCTGCTGAAGCGCGTGATCGGTGGCCATTGGGGGCTGATTCCGAAACTGGCCGAGCTGGCGCTCAAGGGCGAGATCGAGGGCTGGAACCTGCCGCAGGGCGTGATCAGCCACATGTTTCGCGACATCGCTGCCGGCCGCCCCGCCACGATCACTCCGGTGGGGCTGGAAACCTTTGTCGATCCGCGCCAGTCGGGTGGGCAGGTGCACCCTGGCGCGGGCGAGGCGCTGGTGGAACTGGCCAGGATCGCGGGCCGGGAATGCCTCGCCTACCGGCTCTTTCCCATCGATGTGGCGCTTTTACGCGGCACCACCGCCGACGAGGCCGGTAACATCACCATGGAGCACGAGGCGCTGGTGCTCGACAACCTCGCCCAGGCGATGGCGGCGCGCAACTCGGGCGGGCTGGTCATCGTGCAGGTCGAGCGCATCGCCGCCGCGCACAGCCTGAACCCGCGCCAGGTGGTGATCCCGGCGCCGCTGGTCGATGCAGTGGTGCTGGCGCCGCCCGAAAACCACATGCAGACCTACGCCACCGCCTATTCGCCGGCCTTCGCGCAGATCATCCGCGCCCCCGAGGGCGCGCTGCCACTACTGCCGCTGGATGCGCGCAAGATCATCGCGCGGCGCGCCGCTTTTGAGCTGCCGGTGAACGGCATCGTCAATCTCGGCATCGGCATGCCCGAGGGGGTGGCGGCGGTGGCCGGCGAAGAGGGGCTGCTCGACCATCTGACGCTCACCACCGAGCCTGGCGTGGTCGGCGGCCAACCCGCCAGCGGGCTCGATTTCGGCGCCGCGGTCAATACCGACGCCATCATCACGCAAAACGCGCAGTTCGATTTCTACGATGGCGGCGGGCTCGACATGGCCTGCCTGGGCATGGCCGAGCTCGATGAACGGGGCCATGTCAATGTCTCGCGCTTCGGGCCGAAGCTGGCGGGCGCGGGGGGCTTCATCAATATCAGCCAGAACGCGCGCAGCCTGGTCTTTGCGGGCACGCTGACGGCGGGCGGGCTCGAAGTGACGGTCGAGGATGGCTGGCTGCGCATCATCCGCGAGGGCCGGGCGAAGAAATGCCTGCCCGCGGTCGAGCAGATCACCTTTTCGGGCACCCGCGCGGCGCGGCTGGGCCGGCCGGTGCTTTATGTCACCGAGCGCGCGGTGTTCGAACTCACCCCCGAGGGCGTGGCGCTGCGCGAGGTGGCGCCGGGGCTGGACGCCGAGCGCGACGTGATCGCCCATATGGGCTTTCGCCCCATCGTCGAGACGATTTCGGAAATGGATACGCGCATCTTCCAGCCCGAGCCGATGAACCTGCGGCGCGACCTTCTGCACATGGATCTCGACGAGCGCATCACGCTCGACCGCGAAACGCGACGGCTGTTCATCAGTTTCGAAAAGATGCGTCTGCGCACGCCCGAGGATCTGGCGCTGATCCGCGCCCGGGTCGAGGAGCTCTGCGAGCCGCTCGGTGAAAAGGTCGAGGCGATCGTCACCTATGACGGTTTCCGGCTCGAAGAAGACATCGCCGAAGCCTATGGAAAGCTGGTGGCAGAGCTGGAAGAACGCTTCTACGAAAAGGTTACGCGCTATTCCGGCGCGGCCTTTACCCGGATGAAACTCGCCCCCATCGTGCCCGGGGTGACCGACCGCCCGCACCTCTTCCGCGGCGCCGGGCGACCGGGTTGAGACAGCGCTCGCGCCAATCCCGCGAGGGCGCGACAGCCGGCACTCCCACCCGCCCGCCCGGGCTGGCTGCCGCGCCCTTCTGCCCGCAGGCGTGCGCAGATCCCGGCGCGGCCCGCGCAATCACTACCCCGCACCCCTTCATCTTGCTACCAAATACGCCGGGGGAGGCCAGCCACGCTCGCGAGGCTGGACGGGGGCCGCGCCCCCGACCCCGCCGATGGCATCGCGCGGCGCCGGCAGCGTATTTGAAGATCGCGATGCCATTCGTTAATTCATAGGTGAAGACCTATTTATCTGCCGTTCGTAGCGCCAGGATGAAAGGAGAGGGCGGTGAAACCGACCTTGCGCCAGCTTGAATGCTTCCGGGCGGTAACCGAGATGGGTAATTTCTCGCGCGCCGCCGCGCAGCTGGGCATGTCGCAGCCCGCCTTGAGCCAGGCGGTGCGCGACCTTGAAGAAGGCTTGGGCACACGGCTTTTCGACCGCACCACCCGCCGCGTGGAGCTGACCGAGGCCGGGCGCGTGTTTCGCGCCACCGCCCTGACCGGGCTCAGCGAGATCGGCCGCGCGGTGGCGCTGGTGCAGGATCTGGCCAGCCTGCGCCGGGGGCTGGTGCGTATCGTGGCGCCGCCGCTTCTGGCGGCCACCATGTTGCCGCGGGCGGTGCGGGCGATAGCGGTCCAGCATCCGGGGCTGGAGATCAGGCTCGAGGATCTGGGCACGGACATGATTGTCGAGCAGTTGCGCAGCGGCCGCGCCGAGATCGGTATTGGCACCTTCCCGCCCGATACCGAGGGGCTGGCGATTTCGCCTATGCTGCGCGACCGGCTGGCGGTGTTCGCGCGGCCCGATCACCCGCTGGCCGGGCGCGCTGCGTTGCGCTGGGTGGAACTGGCCGATCAGAAAGTGGTGGCGCTGACCCGCGAAAGCGGCCTGCGCCTGCTGACCGAGATGGGGTTCGAGGCCGCCCGGCTGGGCTTTCGCCCGGCCCATGAGGTGCACCAGATTTACACCGCGCTTGCGTTGGTGGACGAGCTGGGCGCGCTGGCGGTGCTGCCGCTCTATGCCGCCGGGGCCTTTCATGGCCGCGATTTCAGGGTTTTGCCCCTGCAAGAGCCGGTCATCGGGCGCGAGATATCGCTGGCATGGCGGCGCGACATGGCGCCATCGCCGGCCACCCAGGCCGTAAGCCAGATCCTTCTGCGCTCGATCCGGCGCTTCCTGCCGGATCTGCCCGAGATCGAATCGCTTTTTTCATAAGTTCAGCCAATCAATTTATCCGGTTCTGGTGGCTTTACAGATCAAACGTGCTCTGGCTTGCTTGATAGATGAAACTCCTGGGGCATGACGGCGTGGCGAAGGAACAGGGCGATATCGGCTTCATCGGGCGCGCCATGCATCGGCGCGAGGATGACGCGCTTCTGCGCGGGCAGGGCCGGTTTGTCGATGATCTGGCCCCGCAAGGCGCGCTGCACATGGCGGTGTTTCGCGCGCCGGTGGCCTCGGCGCGCATCGAGATGCTCGATGTCGACGATGCTCGCGCGGCGCCGGGGGTGGCGGCCGTCTTCACCGCCGATGATCTGGGCGTGATGCCGGCGGCCGGCGTCAACAGGCTGATCGAGGGCGCGCCGCTCAAACCGATGGTGGTGCTGGCGCAGGGGCGGGTGGCCGCCGCAGGCCAGCCAGTGGCGGTGGTGGTGGCCGAAAGCCGCGCCGCGGCCGAGGAAGCAGCCGAGCAGATCATGCTCGATACCGAACCCGACGTACCCGCCGACAGCTGCCACCGCGTGGCCGAGTGGCAGACCGGCCAGGCAGGCGAGGAAGCCACGCAGGTGGCGGTAACACTTTCCCATCCGCGCGTCGCCCCCTTCGCGATGGAGCCGCGCGCGGCACTGGCCGTGCCCGAGGGCGAGGCGCTCACAGTCTGGCTTTCCACGCAGACCCCGCACCGCGCGCGCGACGATCTGCAGCGCATGCTGGGGCTGGCCGCTGGCGCGCTCAGGGTGGTGGCGCCGGATGTGGGCGGGGCGTTCGGCGGCAAGGCCTCGATCTACCCCGAGGATGTGCTGTGCGCCTTTGCCGCCCTGCGGCTGGGCCGCGCCGTTTCATGGCGGGCAACGCGGGGCGAGGATTTCCTCGCCGCCACGCATGGGCGCGGCGCGCGCAGCGATGCCGAGCTGGCGCTCGATGGCGAGGGGCGCATCACCCGGCTGACGGCGCGGCACGAATTCGCCATGGGCTACTGGATGCCCTATTCGGCCTATGCGCCGGTATCGAATGCCGGGCGCATCCTGCCCGGCCCCTATATCGCGGCATCGGTGGATATCGCCGTCGATGTGCGGTTGAGCGATGCGCCGGCGATCAACATCTATCGCGGCGCCGGCCGGCCCGAGGCGGCAATGCTGATCGAGCGCGCGATGGACAAGGCGGCGCGCGCGGCGGGGCTCGACCCGTTCGAGATCAGGCGGCGCAACATCATCCCGGCTTCGGCTTTTCCCTATCATTCGCCCACCGGCGAGACCTTCGATTCGGGCGATTACGCCGAGCTTCTAGACAAGCTGGAAGCGGCCAGCGATTACGCCGCGCTGCGCCAGCGACAGGCCGAGCGCCGCGCGGCGGGCGAAGTGGTCGGGCTGGGGCTGGCGCTTTACATCGAACCCTGTGGGCGCGGCTGGGAAACGGCGAAGCTGACCCTTCTGCCCGATGGCCGGTTTCGCGCCCTCACCGGCGCCTCGGCGCAGGGGCAGGGGCGCGAGACCGCCTTTGCGCAGCTTCTGGCCGACGAACTGGGCACCGAGCCCGCGCAGATCGAGGTGGGCGAGGGCGACAGCGCGGCGCTGGACAACGGCATCGGCGCACTGGCCAGCCGCTCCACCGCCATCGGCGCCAGCGCCATGCTGCGCGCTGCGCGCGCGCTGCGCGAAAGGGTGCAGGGGCTTATGGGCGGCAACGCCTTTCCGGGCTGGCAGGCCGCCGCCAAGAGCCTTGCCGCGCAGCTTCCGCTGACGGTCGAGGAAACCTACACCGCCCAGGCCGAGGCCTGGGCCTCGGGCGCGGTGCTGGCCGAGATGGCGATCGACCGCGACACCGGCGCGGCGCGCGTCGAGGGCATCACCTGGGTCGATGATGCCGGCCGCGTGCTCAACCCGATGTTGGTCGAGGGCCAGCTCATGGGAGGCATGGCGCAGGGGCTGGGCGCGGCGCTGATGGAGCGGCTGGTGATCGATGGCGACGGCCAGCTTCTGACCGGCAGCCTGATGGATTACGCCGTGCCGCGCGCCGCCGACATGCCCGCGCGGCTGCGGCTGGAAAAGATTGCCACCGATACCGACGCCAACGAATTCGGCGCCAAGGGCGTGGGCGAGGCCGGATGCATCGGCATCCCTGCCGCAATTCTGAACGCCGCGCAGGATGCGCTTTCGCCTTTCACCGAGCGCGACCTTGCCCTGCCGCTGACATCCGAGCGGCTCTGGCGCGCGATGAACGATCTGGAGGATACGCCATGAGATACAGCCGCAAGGACGCCAAGGCGCATGCTTTCGAGCATATGCGCGGCATCTGGGCCGCCGCCCTGATGCCCTTCGATGACGATCTGAAGATCGACGAGGCCGGCTTTCGCGCCAATATGGATCACTGGATCACCGATCTGGGCATCGATGGCTTCTTCATCGCCGGCAAGCAGGGCGAGTTTTTCTCGATGTCACTTGACGAGCGCAAACGCTCCTTCGATCTGGCGGTCGAGGCCGCGGGCGGGCGCGCGCAGACGATCATGTCGTGCTCGGACCAGAACATGGACACGGTGATCGAGCTTGCCCGCCATGCCGAGCGCTGCGGGGCCGATTACATTGTCGTGCATGCGCCGGTGTTGCATTTCCACAAGGCGCAGGACGAGACGCTGATCCGCTATTACGAGACCATCGCCGCGAAGGTCGATATCGGCATCGCGCTGTGGTCGCACCCCGATTCGGGCTATCTGATGTCGCCCGAACTGTGCAACCGGCTGGCGGATATCGATACCGTGGTGGCGATCAAGTATTCGGTGCCGCGCGCGATGTATGCCGAGCTGACGCGGCTGGCCGGCGACCGGATTATCGTTTCCACTGCCTCGGAAGAGGAATGGCTCGACAACATCATCGAGCTGGGCTGGAAGCTTTATCTGTGCTCCTCGCCGCCCTATCTGATCCAGACGGCGGCCGACCGGCGCATGCGCGACTATACCGAGGCGGCGCTGGCCGGGCGCCATGAAGAGGCGCGCGCGATCTCGGCCTCGCTGGACCCGGTGCGCCGCTCGCTGCGCGACACGCGCCCGGCGGAAAAGCCGCACAGCCACCAGAAATACTGGCAGGAACTGCTGGGCCAGACCGGCGGCCGGGTACGCCCGCCGCTGCTGGAACTGACCGAGGCCGAGAAGGTTGCCACGCGGGCGGCGTTTGAAAGCTGCGGGCTGAAGCTGAAACCCGAAACGGTGGCGGGGCAATGACCAGGAGAGCGCCTGTGATCCGGGCAGCGCCCGCCGAGCGCCCCACCCGCCCGCCCGCGCCCGGCGGGCGCTGCCCTGCGTCGGGCATTGGCGCAATGCCCTGAGCCGACCATCCAGCAAGGAGACCCAAGCCATGGCACGACTGCAAGCCTTCAACTTCCAGAAATGGATCGACGAGCACAAGCATCTGCTCAAACCGCCCGTGGGCAACCAGATGGTGTTCAAGGATTCCGACCTGATGGTCACCGTCGTCGGCGGCCCCAACAAGCGCACCGATTACCATGACGACCCGGTTGAGGAATTCTTCTACCAGCTCAAGGGCGACATGCTGCTGAAGATCCACGACACCGAGACCGGCGAATTCTACGATGTGCCGATCCGCGAAGGCGATGTGTTCCTGTTGCCCGCGCATATGCGCCACTCGCCGCAGCGCCCGCAGGAGGGCTCGGTCGGGTTGGTGATCGAGCCGGCGCGGCCCGAAGGCGCGCTCGATGCCATCGAATGGTATTGTTTCGAGTGTGGCACACGGGTGCATCGCGCCGAGCTTGATCTCGAATCCATCGTCGATGACCTGCCGCCGGTTTACGAGGCATTCTACAGCAACGAGACGGCGCGCACCTGCCCCAAATGCGGCACCATCCACCCGGGCAAGGAGCCGCCCGAGGGCTGGGTCAAGCTCTGACCATGGCGGGGCGGCGCGGTGCAACGAGGCTGGTGCTGATCGGTTTGGGCGCCATCGGGCAGGCGGTGGCGCGGCTGCTGTCCGAGCGCAGCGCGGCGGCGCGAATCGTCGCGGTGGGGCTGCGCCGGCCCGGCCCGCGCCCCGGCCTGCCTGCGGGCGCGCAGGTCATCACCGACCCGGCGGAACTGGCCGCCAGCAGAGCCGACCTGGTGGTCGAGGCCGCCGGGCGCGAAAGCGTTGCCCCCTGGGCGCGCGCGGCGCTCGCTGCGGGGACCGATTTCGCGGTGTCCTCGACCTCGGCCTTCACCGACGCCGCGCTTCTGGATGAGTTGACCGCGCTGGCGCGGCAAACCGGTGCGCGGCTGCTCGTGCCGGCCGGCGCGCTGGGGGGTGTCGGTGCGCTGGCCTCGGCAGCGCGCATGGGGCTGGAGCGGGTAGAGCACCGCATCGTCAAGCCGCCGCGCGCCTGGGCGGGCACCGAGGCCGAAGCGCTTTGCGACCTAGCCGCGCTGACGGTCCCGGCTGCGTTCTTCACCGGCACCGCCAGCGAGGCGGCTTTGCGCTTTCCTCAAAACGCCAATGTCGCGCTGATCACCGCGCTGGCCGGGCTGGGGCCTGAGCGAACGATGATCTCGCTGATCGCCGATCCCGGCGCCGTGGTGAACCGCCACGTAATTACTGCTTCGGGGGCTTTTGGCGCGCTCAAGCTCGAGATCGCCTCGAGCCCGCTGCCCGAGAACCCCAAATCATCGTCCATGACCGCGCTGTCGCTGGTGCGGCTGATTGAGAACCGCGATTCGGAGCTTGTATTGTGATGCCGACGGGCTTTCACATAGGTTCTGCCCCGCGCGCACCGCCGGCGACGGCGCTGGCAGAAAAGGTGCGGGATTTTGTTTTAAGCTTGAAAATATGCCGCCGCTTGTTTATTTTCCCGCGCAGTATCCGGCAGCATGATCGATGCAGAATCAACACCAAGGCTAACAGGGAGTCAGCCATGAAAGACCTTCGTTCAACATTTGCCGCGCTTGCGTTGGGTGCGGCCGCGCTCGCGCCGTCGCTGGCCACAGCGCAGACCGAGATGCGCATCGGCATGATCACGCCGCCGCCGCATGTCTGGTCGCAGACCGCCGCCACCATGGCCGAGGAGCTGGCCGAAATCACGGATGGCCGGCTGACGCTGCAGGTCTTCCCCGGCGGGCAGCTTGGCAACGAGGCGGCGATGCTGCAGCAGTTGCAGACCGGCGCACTGGACATGGCGTTTCTGACCATCGCCGAGATCTCGAACCGCGTGCCCGATTTCGGCGCCTTCTACGCGCCCTTCCTGGCCGATGACATGGCCCATGCGGCGCGCATCATCCGCTCGGATGTGGCGCGCTCGATGCTGGACGTGCTACCCGAAGAAGTGGGTGTGGTCGGCATCGGCTATGCCAGCGCCGGGATGCGCCATCTGGCCAGCCGCCACGAGATCAACGACGCGTCCGATCTGGCCGGTTTGCGCATCCGGATCACGCCGTTCGAGCCGATTCGCGATTTCTACAACGCGCTGGACGTGACCGCCTCGCCGATGGCCCTGCCGCAGGTGTACGAGGCGCTGGCGAACGCCCAGGTCGATGCCATCGACATGGATGCCGAACTGATCTGGGCCATGCGCTATTTCGAACCCGGGCCCTATGTGATGGAGAGCAACCACATGCTGTTCCCCATGGTGGGGCTGGTTTCGGGCCGAGTCTGGGCGCGCATGTCGGAAGAGGATCGCGAGGTCATCACCGAACTGATGAGCCGCCATCTGGACGAGATCCTGGATACCTATGCCGAGCGTGACCCGGAATGGATGGCGCTGACCGCCGCCGAGGAGGGCGTCAATCATTCTGTGATCGGGGCCGAGTTCTTTGCCGACGCCATCGCGGCCTGGGAAGAAATCTGGGCACCGCGCGCGCCGCTTCTGGCCGACCTGCGCCAGGTCGCCGAGGAAACCCGCTGAGTCACACCGCCGCGGCAGGGGTTCTTGCCCCTGCCGCGCATCGGATCTGTGCCACCAACCTGTGGCATTTCATGACGCGGCGTTCGTGAAGGGGCGTTCATGCTGCACAGAGTCTCGGCTGGCTGGGCCAGGGTAGAGCTTTTTGTCGCCGCCGTGCTGGCCGGGGTGGTGACGGTTCTGATCCTGCTCAACGTGGTTGCCCGGTCGTTGCGCATCTCGCTCTTCTGGGTCGAGGAAACGGCAATCTATACCATGGTCATCATGGCCTTTCTGGCTGCCGCCGCCGCCATCGAGCGGCGAGAAACCATCGCCATAACCCTGATCGTCGATGCCGTGCGCCCGCAGGTTCGGCGCCTGATCTACATCTTCGTTGATCTGGTCACGCTGGGCTGCGCGGTCTTTTTGCTGTACATATGCTGGATATGGTTCCGGCCTGACGTGATGTGGCAGGTGGGCGGCGACATCCGGGCCTTCCAGCGCCAGACCTTCATCTTCACCTATTCCGAACCGGCCCTGACGCTGGGCATGCCCAAGTTCTGGTTCTGGCTGGTGGTGCCGGTCTTTGCCGCCAGCCTGCTGCTGCACGGGCTGTCCAACTTGGTCAAGACGCTGCGCGGCGAGATCGTGCAGCAAATAGGGGGTGACCGAACATGACGGCGGTTGTCTTCTTCTTGCTGCTGCTCGGCGCGGTGCCCGTCTCCATCGTGCTGATCATGACGGCGGCCTGGTATATCCGTGCCAGCGGCAATGACGTGCTGTACGAATCCTTCGGCCAGCAGATGTTCGGCGGGCTGGAAATCTACGGGCTACTGGCGATACCGCTGTTCATGCTGACAGGCGAGCTGATGAACGAGGGCGGCGCGACGCGGCGGCTGGTGCATGCGGCGCGGGTCTTCGTCGGCGGGTTCCGGGGCGGACTGGCCTATATCAACCTGCTGGCCAACATGTTCATGGCCGCGATCATCGGTTCGGCGGCCAGCCAGATCGCCGTGATGAGCCGCGCCATGGTCCCGGCGATGGAGGCCGAGGGCTACCGGCGCGACTTCGCCGCCGCCAATACCGCCGCCGGCGGCATTCTGGCGCCGATCATTCCGCCGTCGATGCTGCTGGTCATCTATGGCGTGCTCGCCCAGCGGCCGATCGCCGACCTGTTCATCGCGGGCATCATTCCGGGACTGATGCTGACCGGCGCCTTCTTTCTGATCATCGCCCTGGTTGGGCTCAGCCAGCAGTTTCCCAAGGGCGAATGGATGACGCTGCGCGCCGCCGGGCAGGCGCTTCTCTCGGCGCTGCCGGCGCTGCTGATCCCGGTGGTGATCGTGGGGTCGATCCTGTTCGGCATCGCCACGCCCACCGAGGCCGCCGGGGTTGCCTCGCTTATGGCGCTGCTGATCGGGCTGGTGTTCTATCGGGACCTGAACATCAGCCGTTTCCTGGCCATCTTCACGCGCGTTGCCATCGGCTCCAGCATGGTGATCTTCCTGATCGCCGCGGCCACGGTCTTTGGCTGGGTGGTGATCTACGAGGCGCTGCCGCAACGGCTCACTGGGCTGATCGTCGAGTTCACACAAAACCCGGTCACGTTCCTGCTGATTGTCATGGTGCTTCTGTTGGTGGTCGGCATGGTGATGGACGGGATCGCGGCGTTGATCCTGGTGGTGCCTATCTTGCTGCCCATCGCAACCGGGGTTTATGACATTCATCCGGTGCAGTTCGGCCTGGTGATCAGCCTCAACCTGGTGCTGGGCCTGCTTACGCCGCCGGTCGGGGCGGGGCTTTATATCGCCGCCGCCATGTCGGGCGCCAAGCCGATGGGCATCTTCGTGCAGCTCATGCCCTTCCTGGGCGCGGCGCTGGCGGTGCTGGTGCTGCTGTGCATCTTCCCCTGGCTGACGCTGGCCCTGCTTTGACGCTGCGTTGGTGGCGATGGGGCGGGGGGCGCTGCCCCCGGTCCAGCCTCGGGCGAGGCTGGACTCCCCCCGGCGTATTTGAGGCAAGATGAAGGGGCGGGCAGCGCGCTTTCAGAGAGGCTGAAGCCGATGAAAGCGCGACTGTTCGAAGACCAGCGCCTTGCCGTCGCCATGCGCGATCTCGACGATCCGGCCCACGAATACCCGGTGACTGCCGGCATCCATGGCACCAGTGACCTCGCAGGAAAAGGCGACAAGTGCTTCTTCCAGCACCGGCAACCCGCGCCCGTCCTCGCGCCAGGTGCCAAGCGAGAATTTCGCCTCGCCCGTGGCCCCGTCCGCCCCGGCGAAACGCAGCGCGATATCGCCGGAGGGATCGGGCAGCAGGTTGACGTTGAAACACCCGGTTTCCTCGATGCCCTGGCAGGTGCCGGTCTTGCGATTGACGCAGGCCAGGATGCTGGGCGGCTCAGCGCTGGCCGAACACACCGCGGTTGCGGTGATGCCGCGCCGCTCTTGCGGCACCCTGGTGGTGACGATGGTCACCGCCCCGGGAAAACGCGCCATCGCGGCGCGGAAATCGGCTGGATCGACTGCCATGCCCATGGCCCTACGCCGCCTTCAGTTCGTTGAGATAGGCTTGTGCGGCATCGGGATCGGCGAACCAGGGGAAGAAATCGCGCGGGTCATCGAAAGCATTGGCCATCCGATGCGCCAGCCGCGGCTCGATGCAGGCGGTGCCCATGATTTCCAGCACGAAGGGCGGCGGCGGCTGCAGCATCATGTTGGTCCAGTTCACGACCCATTGCGCGTAATCCCAATAGGCATCGAAGGTGGCCTGCATCCATTCCGCATCAAAGGGCCGCTCACCATGCTCGAGGATGCGTTGCAGATAGACGCGCGCCGCCTTGGCCGCGTTGTTCGAGCCCTGGCCGGTGATCGGATCATTCAGACATACCGCATCGCCCAGCCCCAGCACCCTGGCCCCCGAGGGCAGGGTGGCGACCGGCTTGCGCACAGTCGGTGGGAAGCGCCCGGCGAGGATGCCGTTGTCATCGGTCAGTTCGATCTCGCGGCAGCGCGCGGCTTCCCAGGGCAGGAAGGTTTCGAGAATTTCCTTCGACTTCGCGAGATGTTCCTCGGGCGACCTGATGTCGTTCCAGCAATCCATCGGGCCACCTGGCACACCCTCGAACACCATCATGTGGCAAGGTCCGGTGGTGGTCAGGCCCGGGAAGACGAAATACTCGCCCACGCCCGGGATCAGGTTGAAATTCACCGCCGAGTGCTCGGGCCGGGGCACCATGCCGGTGACATAGGTCAGCGCCAGCGCGCGCTGGGGCTTGTCATAGGGCGATTTATCGGCGTCGCGCTCGAACAGCCGCCCGATCTCGCCCTTGCCCGAGGCCACGATCACCAGATCGTCTTCGCGCGCATACATCTCCAGATCGGCAAGGCCAGCTTCCTTGATCACCAGCCGCCCGCCCAGGCGCTCGAACTCGGCCAGCCAGCCGGGAAACTTTACGCGCTGGTCAACGGCAAAGGCGTTGCGTTCCAGCCGCCCGACCCAGTCGATGACCTTTTCGCCCGGTTGCTCGGGGTGGGGCACGGTAAAGGCGATCCCCTCGACGGGCGGGCAAAGCTCGGTCCAGAAATCGATGCCCAAATCGCGCTCGGCCTGAACGGAATCGCCGAACATGCACTGGCTCGACATGATGCGCCCGTTGGCGATGTCCTCCGCCGTGCGGTTTTGCACCACGCGTACCTGATAGCCCTTTTTGAGCAACCCCAGCGCCACCATGAGCCCTGACTGGCCGCCACCGATAATGGTGATCTTTCTCATTGTCGTCATCTCCCTGAATTATTCCATGAGTTTCGGAATGGCCGGCACGTTCTGTTCGGGGCCCATGGCGGTATAGCCGCCGTCCACCCGGATATCGGTACCGGTAATGAAACTGGCCTCATCCGAGCACAGAAACAGCACTGCGCTCGCCACCTCCTCGGGGTTGCCGGTACGACCCAGAAGATGGAAAGGCGCGGCCACGCTGTCGGTTTTCTCGCGGTTGCCCTCGGTCAGCTGGTCCATGATGTTGGACCATGTCCAGCCGGGGCTGACGGCGTTCACACGTATCCCCTCGGGCGCGAGGTCCATCGCCTGAGCGCGGGTCAGTTGCAGGATTGCGGCCTTGGAGACAGGGTACAGCCAGCGCCCGGTTTGCGCCACGCGGCTGGAAATGGAGCCGAAATTGACGATCGCGCCCTTGTTGGCGGCCAGTTCCGGGCGCGCTTCCTGCATCAGGATGGCCGAACCGACGACATTCACATCCAGCGCTTCCAGCCATTCCGCGCGCGTCGAATCGGCGCCGTTGTCGAGATAGGAACAGGCGACAT
>JAFIEG010000025.1 GCA_020832665.1 Pararhodobacter sp.
ACAGTTCGTTTTTCTTTTGTGCGGGGGCTGGGGGGGGGGGCGGGGGTGTGGGCGCCGCCGCGCCGCTTTCGCTGGCGCCGGCGCTGGCTGACGTTGGCGCGCGCCACCGGCCCCGAGCGGCTGGCCCCGGAATGGTGGCTCGACGATCCCGCCTGGCGCTCGGGGCTGCGCGATTACTGGCGGGTGGAAACCGCCGAGGGGCCGCGGCTGTGGCTGTTCTTTACCCCGCAGGCGCCGGGCTGGGCGGTGCAGGGGCAATTCGCATGAGCCGGCTTCCGGGCAGCGCCGCCGGTGGGCAGGGGGGCGCTGCCCCCCTCGCCGCTGGCGCGGCTCACCCCCCGGCGTATTTGGGGCAAGATGAAGGGGGCTATGCCGAGCTTTGCACGATGTCGAATTTCAGCTTCCTGCGCGGCGCCTCGCACCCCGAGGAGCTGGTGGCGCGGGCGGCAGAGCTGGGACTGGCGGCGCTGGCGGTGGTGGACCGCAACTCGCTGGCGGGTGTGGTGCGCGCGCATGTGGCGTTGCGCGAGTTGAAGCGTGCGCAGGCCGAGGGCGGTGTGGTGCGGGTGCGCGGGCAGTTGCGGGTTGATCCGTCGAGCCGGCAGGATTTCGGGGGCGGGGAGGCGCTGGCGGTTGCCGGTGCGCTGCCGCGGCTGATCATCGGCGCCCGGCTGGTGCTGGAGGACAGCCCGGTTGAATGGGTTGCGCTGGCGATGGATCGTGCGGCCTATGCGCGGCTGTCGCGGCTTTTGTCGGTGGGCAAGCTCAGGGCCGGGAAGGGGGAATGCCATCTGACGCGCGCCGATCTTGAGGAGTGGGGCGCGGGGATGGTGCTGATCGCGCTGGTGCCGGATGTGTTGGCGCCCGATGAGGGCAGACCTGAAGCGCGTCGCCAGCGCGGCCGGGCGCTGCCCGTGCTGCGCACGGGCGAGGAACTTCCTGAAAAGCTGAAGCGTGACTCGGAGGATATTGCCGACCTGTGCGCCCTCGCCCGCCGCTTTCCCGGCAATGTCTTCCTTGGCGCCGCGCCGCGTTATGACGGGCATGACCGGGCGCGGCTGGCCGTGCTTGCCGCGCTGGCGCAGCGCGCGGGGCTGCCGATGGTGGCGGTGGGCGATGTGATCATGCATCACGCAAGCCGCCGGCGCATGGCCGATGTGCTGAGCTGCATCCGCGAGAGGCTGACGATCGATGCGATCGGCACAGCCGCCCTGCCCAATGCCGAGCGCCGGCTCAAGCCCCCCGCCGAGATGGCGCGGCTTTTTCGCGACCACCCCGCCGCAATCCGCCGGACGCTGGAGATTGCCGCGCGCTGCAGCTTCTCGCTTGACGAGCTGAGCTATGAATACCCTGACGAGATCGCCGGCGGCGAGCCGTCGCAGGCGCGGCTGGAGCGGCTGACGCTGCAGGGCTTGCGCCGGCGCTTTCCTGACGGCACGCCGCCGGAAACGCTGGAAAAGGTGGAGAAGGAGTTGCGCATCATCGCCCGGCTGGGTTTTGCCGCCTATTTCCTGACCGTGCATGACATCGTGGAATTTGCGCGCGGGCGCGACATCCTGTGCCAGGGAAGGGGCTCGGCGGCCAATTCGGTGATCTGCTACGCGCTGGGCATCACCGAGGTGGCGCCCGACACGATCTCCATGGTCTTCGAGCGCTTCATGTCCGAGGCGCGCGGCGAGCCGCCCGATATTGATGTCGATTTCGAGCATGAGCGCCGCGAGGAGGTGATCCAGCATATCTATGAACGATATGGCCGCCACCGCGCCGGGCTGACCGCGACGGTGATCCATTTCCGCACCCGCGCCGCGATTCGCGAGGTGGGCAAGGTGATGGGCCTGTCGGAAGACATGATCGCCGCCATAGCCGGGCTGCAATGGGGCTGGTCGGCGCGCGCGCCGGGCCCCGACCAGCTGCGCGAGCTGGGCCTGAACCCCGATGACCGGCGCCTGGCGCAGACCATGGCGCTGATCGCCCAGATCATCGGCTTTCCGCGCCATCTGAGCCAGCATGTGGGTGGCTTCGTCATCACCCGGGGCCGGCTTGACGAGCTTTGCCCGATCGAGAACGCGGCGATGGAGGGGCGCACGGTTATTGAGTGGGACAAGGACGATATCGACGCGTTGGGCATCCTGAAGGTGGATGTGCTGTCGCTGGGCATGCTCACCTGCATCCGCAAATGCTTCGACCTGATTGCGCTGCATGGCGGGGAACGGCTGGACCTGGAGAGCCTGCCGCGCGAATGCCCGCAGGTCTATGACATGCTGTGCCGGGCCGATGCGATTGGCGTCTTTCAGGTGGAGAGCCGTGCGCAGTTGAACTTCTTGCCGCGCATGCGCCCGCGCGAATTCTACGATCTGGTGATCGAGGTGGCCATCGTGCGCCCCGGCCCCATCCAGGGCGGTATGGTGCACCCCTATATCAACCGCCGGCAGGGCAAGGAAAAGGTCAACCTGCCCTCGACCGACCTGAAACCGGTGCTGGAGCGCACACTGGGCGTGCCACTGTTTCAGGAACAGGCGATGCAGATCGCCGTGGTGGCGGCGGGCTTCACCCCCGAAGAGGCCGACCGCCTGCGCCGCTCGCTGGCCACCTTCAAGCGCATGGGCACCATCGGCACCTTTCGCGAGCGCTTCATCACCGGCATGCTGGAGCGCGGCTATGAGCCCGGTTTTGCCGAAGCCTGCTTTGCCCAGATCGAGGGCTTTGGCGAATACGGCTTTCCCGAAAGCCACGCCGCCAGCTTCGCGCTGCTGGTTTATGTCTCGGCATGGATAAAGCGCCACCACCCGGCGGCCTTTGCCTGCGCGCTTCTCAACAGCCAGCCGATGGGGTTTTACGCGCCCGCGCAGATCGTGCGTGATGCGCGCGAGCACGGGGTGGAGGTGCGCCCCGTCTCGGTCAACCATTCGGCATGGGACAACACGCTGGAAGGGCGGCCCGACGGGCATCTGGCGCTGCGGCTGGGTTTTCGCCAGATCAGGGGGCTGCGCGCGGAAGATGCCGAATGGATCGTCGCGGCGCGCGGCAATGGCTACCCCGATGTGGAAAGCCTGTGGCGGCGCGCCGGGGTGCCGCCCGCGGCGCTGGAGCGGCTGGCCGAGGGCGACGGTTTCGCCTGTATCGGGCTGAACCGGCGCGATGCGCTTTGGGCGGTGCGCGCCATCCGCGCGCCCAGGCCCCTGCCGCTTTTCGGCACTGCGGGCGAGGGCATTGCCGAACCCGCGCCGGATCTGCCGCAGATGACGCTGGGCGAAGAGGTGGTCGAAGATTATCTGGCGCTGCGCCTGAGCCTGCGCGCGCATCCGATGGAACTGTTGCGCCCGCATCTGCCGGGACTGGTGGCGCATGCCGCTCTGGGTGCCGCGCCGGTGCGGGTGTCAGTCTGCGGGCTGGTGATCACGCGCCAGCGCCCCGGCACCGCCTCGGGCGTGATCTTCATCACGCTCGAGGATGAAACCGGCGTGTGCAATGTCATCGTCTGGCCCAAGATTTACGCCCAGTTTCGCCGCGCGGTGATCGGCGGGCGGCTGTTGCGGGTGACGGGGCGGTTGCAGCGCGAAGGCGCGGTGACGCATCTGATCGCCGAGACGGTCGAGGATCTGTCCGAGCGGCTGGCGATGCTGACGGACGCCGCCACGCAGGCCATAGACCCCACGCAAGGGCGCGGCGACGAGGCGCGCCGGCCGGTGGCCACGCGCGAACTGCCCCCGCACCACCCTGCCCATGGCTCCGCCCGCCGGCCCCGCGGCGCCCGCCACCCGCGCGATCAGGCAAAAGTGCTCTTTCCCAGCCGGGATTTTCACTGACAGCACGGGCCGCGGCCGGTAACCTGTAGTGCGAAGATGCCGGTGGCGGAGTGCCGACATGGCAGCGGACGAGATATTGCTCAAGGCGCTTGGCGTGCTGGCCGCGCTGGCCTTGGCGATCATGGTCCCGGCGGCACTTTCGGGTGATCAAGGCACCGCCGAGCGCGCCGAGCCCGCCACAAACAGGCCCGAGCCGCCGCCCTACACGCTGACGCTTTCACCCGGCCAGAGCCGTATCGACCTGCAAGGCCGCATCGATTTCGGCATCACCGCCGAGCTGAGCGCGCTTCTCGAGGACGCGCCCGGCGTGCGCACCCTGCGCCTGCAAAGCCCCGGCGGGCGGGTGGCCGAGGCGCGCGGGCTGGTCACGCTGGTCAAGCGTTTCGCGCTCGCCACCACGGCGCGCGGCGATTGCGCCTCGGCCTGCACGCTGGTCTTCATCGCCGGGCACAGCCGCGAACTGGCCCCCGGCGCGCGGCTGGGCTTTCACGCCTATGCGCAGCACTCGCAAATGTTCGGACTGATCGACCCGGCGGCCGAACAGGCGCGCGACAGCGCGCTCTTCGCCGAGGCCGGGGTTGATGCCGAATTCATCGACCGCGCGATGGCCACGCCGCACCGGGCGATGTGGTTTCCCGGCCGGCGCGCCCTGATCGATGCCGGCGTGATCGACCAGCCCTGAACGCAAGCCCGCCCGATCGGCCCGCGCGGGGGCGGCGGGGTGAACCCCGCCCTACAGGTCCAGCCGGCTTTGCCGCCCCTTGTCTTCCTCGCGCGCGGCGCGCTTGAAGGCGTCGTCGCGCCGCGCGGGCAGGATCACGGCGCGGTCGCGCAGGGAAAGCGCCTGTTCGATGGGCACGATCTGGATGCGCGGCACGGGCTCGAAGCCATCGAGCGCGAACTGCCCGGCGGCGGCGGCCTCGGCCACCATGGGCTTCGTGGGCTCGGCCAGGGTCAGGAAGATGCCGATATCGGCGCGCTCGCGCTCGATCACCCCGCGCAGATCGCGGATCATCGACACGCCGACATTGTCGCCGGCCTTGACGCTGACAATGGCGCGGCTGGTCTTGCCGAAATAGATGTTGCCGTCGATGCCCCTGTCGGCGCCCTTTTTCGACAGGTTGCCGGGGTGCGCGTTGAGCAGCGACAGCGCCCATTTCTCGAACTCGAAATAGTAGTTCTTGTCGTCGCGGCCCCGGCGGGCAAGGTCGCGCGCGCCGGCAAGGTCTTGCGGCACGCCATGGGTGGTGAACTGCACCCCTTCGAAGGCATCGCGCAGGCGCTTCTCGATCAGCCCGATGGCCAGATGGGTGACGTCGATGCCAATCCATTGCCGCCCCAGCTTCTCGGCGGCGTGAACGGTGGTGCCGCAGCCGCAGAACGGATCGAGCACCACATCGCCCTCGTTCGAGGACGCGACGATGATGCGCTCCAGAAGCGCGACGGGTTTCTGGGTGGGGTAGCCGAGGCGTTCTTGGGCTTGGGAATTGATCGGATGAATATCATCCCACAAGGTGTGAATTGCGCGCCCTTTCGATTCATCCAAGTAGAGCTTTAGCCGGATGCGCCCCTCTTTGTTTTTGGGGAAATAAAGCCGACCCTCTGCATCATATTTTTCCATCAGTTCCCGTGATATCGACCAACCATTAGGGTGAGGTTTGTATCCCTTGTATTCATAATGCAGGTTGGGCCTTATTCCAGGGTTTCTTAAATCACGCGTCGTGAAGCGCCGCCCGTCGGGCTCCACATATGTATATTTCTTAGCAATATTATCACCAGAGAGTGGCGCGTAGGGCTTGTTCCATGTTGGTTTGCCGGTCTTGCTGAAATACAGAATGGTGTCTGTAACGTCGCCATAGTTGGCCGACACATTTCCATGTGCGCTTGTCCTTTTCCACACAATTTCGTTGTGGAAATTCCGCGCCCCGAACACCGCATCCAGCAATATCTTCAGGTAATGGCTCGCCGTCGGGTCGCAGTGCAGGTAAAGGCTGCCGGTGGGTTTGAGCACCCGGTGCAGCTCAAGCAGCCGCACCGCCATCATGGCCAGATAGGCCATCATGTCATTCTCGCCCAGAAAGCTGCGCATCGCGCGCAGCATCTCGGCGGCGTTGCCATTGCCCGAGCGCAGCACCTCGCCAAAGGCGGCCTCGGCGCTGTCGTTCCAGTGCCAGGTGTCGTCAAACGCCTCGATCTGCGCCGCGCTCTCCTGTCCGGATGGCCCCTTGAACAGCACATTGTAGCTGGCGTTCGAGTTGAAGGGAGGGTCGAGATAGATCAGGTCCACGCTCTCGCTGGCGATGGACTCACGCATCACGCTCAGATTATCGCCGTAGAACAGGTGATTGCCCATTGCCGCCCCTCTTGCCGCCAGCCTGACGCGGGCAGGTTAACGCAAGGTTGCAGGGCGGGCCAGTAGGGCGGCGTTGATCGCCCGGCGGCGCGCGGGGTGGCAGCATGAACCCCGCCCTACGGGGCATCCACCGTGACGCAACGCTGTGCCTTGCATGGCGGCGCGGTGGCCCTAGTCTGTGCCACAGGCAAACGGGAGGACGCCATGGACAAGGTGCTTTACGAGAAGGACGGGCGCATCGCGCGCATCACGCTGAACCGGCCCGAGGTGCTCAACGCCATCGATGACGAGGTGCCGGTGCTGTTGCAGGGCGCCGTCGAACGCGCCGATGCCGATGACGGCGTACATGTCATCGTGCTGTCGGGCGCGGGGCGGGCCTTTTGCGCCGGTTATGACCTGACCTATTATGCCGAGGCCGCGGCGGGCGAGGGCAACGCGATCACCCAGGAGATGCCCTGGGACCCGATACAGGATTACCGCTTCATGTGGCGCAACACCCAGGCCTTCATGGCGCTTTGGCGGGCGATGAAGCCGGTGCTGTGCAAGGTGCATGGCTATGCCGTGGCCGGGGGCTCGGACATCGCGCTTTGTTCGGATTTCGTAATCATGGAGGAAGAGGCCGAGATCGGCTACATGCCGACTCGCGTCTGGGGCTGCCCGACAACGGCGATGTGGGTCTATCGGATGGGCGCCGAGCGCGCCAAGCGGATGCTGTTTACCGGCGACAAGATAAGCGGGCGCGAGGCGGCCGACATGGGGCTGGTGCTGAAAGCGGTGCCGGCCGAGCGGCTGGATGACGAGGTGGAAGGCTTTGCCGCGCGCATGGCCGGGGTGCCGATCAACCAGCTGGCAATGCAGAAGCTGGTGATCAACCAGGCGATCGAGGCCCAGGGGCTGATGAACACCCAGCGCATGGCGACGATCTTCGACGGCATAACGCGCCACTCGCCCGAGGGGTTGAACTTCAAGGCCCGCGCCGAGGCGCATGGCTGGAAGCACGCAGTGGTGGAGCGCGATCAGGGCACCTATGACTGGACCGAGAACAAGGAGATGCCGCTGCGCAACCGGTGAGGCCGTTCTGCGAGCGCTGCCCGTGCCTGACGGCACGGGAGGGTAGACAATCCAGGGAATCCGAACCGATCCAACGGATTCCGGATGACAAGCGCAGACGGGGCTTGCCGGGCAGGTGTGGGCGGGTAAGCAAGGCGTATGGACCCTGCCGCGTTGAAGTCAGAATTGCTTGATCAGGCCCTTGCCGAGGGCTTTGCCGCCATGGGCGTGGCGCGGCCCGATGCGGTGCCGCTGGCGGCATCGCGGCTGGGCGATTTCGTCGCCGCCGGCCGGCATGGGCAGATGGCGTGGATGGAAGAGCGCATGCATTGGCGCGGCGACCCGGCGGCGCTGTGGCCCGAGGCGCGCTCGGTGATCATGCTGGCCGAGCTATACACCCCTGCGTATGACCCGCTGGCGCTGCTGCAAGAACGTGGGCGCGGCGTGGTTTCGGCCTATGCGCAGGGGCGCGATTATCACGATGTGGTCAAGAAGCGGCTCAAGCGGCTGGGGCGCTGGCTGATTGGCCGGGCGGGCGGCGAGATCAAGGTCTTCGTCGATACCGCGCCGGTGATGGAAAAGCCGCTGGCGCAGGCCGCCGGGCTGGGCTGGCAGGGCAAGCACACCAACCTGCTTTCACGCGAGCTGGGCAACTGGTTCTTTCTGGGCGCCATCTTCACCACGCTGCCCCTGCCGCCCGATGCGCCCGAGGGCGAACACTGCGGCTCGTGCACCGCCTGTCTGGATATCTGCCCCACAAGCGCCTTTCCCGCGCCCTTCCAGCTCGATGCGCGGCGCTGCATTTCCTACCTGACGATCGAGCACAAGGGCCCGGTTGATCCCGATCTGCGCCCGGCGCTGGGCAACCGCATCTATGGCTGCGATGATTGCCTGGCCGTCTGCCCGTGGAACAAGTTCGCCCGCGCCGCGCATGAGGTGAAATACGCCTCAGGCGATGGCATGCCCGCCCCCGATCTGGCCGAACTGGCGGCGCTGGATGATGCCGGTTTTCGCGCGCGGTTTTCCGGCTCGCCCATCAAGCGCATCGGGCGCGACCGTTTTGTGCGCAACGTGCTCTATGCCATCGGCAATTCCGGCGTGGCCCGGCTGCGCCCGGCGGCGCAAGCGCTGGTCGATGACCCAGACCCGGCGGTGGCCGATGCCGCCCGCTGGGCGCTGGCGCGGCTGCCCTGATCTTGCACGCTCAGCGCCCCGGTGCCGGTTCGGGCCAGGGGCGTTGCGGCCAGTCGCGGCGATAGAATTCCTTCTCCGGCCCTTCAACGAGCGCGCGCTGCCGCCAGCGCTGAAAGGGTTCATGCGCCAGATGGGCCGCGACATAGGCCATGGATGCGGGCGAAACTGGCAGGTTGTACCCCGCGATCCGCGCCGCGACCGGGGCGAAGAAGGCATCGGCGGCGCAATAGGCACCGCACAGCCACGGCCCCTGGCTGCCGGTGGCACGGCGCGCCCAGTCCCACAGCAGCTCGATCCGCGCCAGATCGTTCAGCACCGCTTGCGGCGGCGCGCAATCGCTATAGCTCAGGCGCAGGTTCATCGGGCAGTGGCTGCGCAGCGCGGCGAAGCTTGAATGCATCTCGCCCGCCAGCGCCCGCGCCACGGCGCGCGCCGCCGGCTCTGACGGCCAGTGCCCGGCCTGCGGGTGGCGCGAGGCAAGTTCCTCGGCAAAGGCCAGGCTGTCGGCGATGACCACCCCCTCGGGCAGGCGCAGCGCCGGCACGGTGCGCGCGGGAAAGAAGGGCTTCAGGCTGTCGGCAAAGCTGTCGGTATGGAGCAGGGCAAGGCTGGTTTCGACCTTCAGGCCGAACGCTTCGCACAGAAGCCAGCCGCGCAGCGACCAGCTGGAATAGGCGTAATCGCCGACGAGAAGGTGATAGGTCATGGCGGGCCTCTCGTTCTGCCGTTCGGTGCCGTGTGACCGCCGGGATCGCTCACTTTTCCGACAGCGTCAATGAACCGATTGCCGGCCTTGCGCGTATCATTGGCACAACAGGAGAAGAAACATGGCACTTGACGGAATGGAAACGCGGCGGTTCTCGCGCAATGCCATGCGCGCCGAGCTGCTGGATGCGGATACCGAACAGGAACTCGCGCGGGCCTGGCGCGACCGGCGCGACGAGGCGGCGCTGCACCGGCTGGTCACCGCCTATATGCGGCTGGCGATCTCGATGGCCTCGAAATTTCGCCATTACGGCGCGCCGATGAGCGACCTGATACAGGAGGCCGGTCTGGGGCTGATGAAGGCCGCCGACAGGTTCGACCCCGATCGCGGCGTGCGTTTTTCCACCTATGCGGTGTGGTGGATCAAGGCCAGCATTCAGGATTACGTCATGCGTAACTGGTCGATGGTGCGCACCGGCTCGACCTCCAGCCAGAAGGCGCTGTTCTTCAACATGCGCCGCGTGCAGGCGCAGCTCGAACGCCAGGCTCGCGCCGAGGGCGAGGCGCTTGACGGCCATCAGCTGCGCGAGCGCATCGCGCATGAGATCGGCGTGCCGGTGGCCGATGTGGCGATGATGCAGGGAAGGCTGGCGGGGGCGGACATGTCGCTCAACGCCCAGCAATCGGGCGACGAGGAAGGGCGCGAATGGATCGAAACCCTCGCCGATGATTCCGAGCAGGCCGCCGAGCGTGTCGCCGATGCCCATGACCGCGCCGCGCTGCGCCGCTGGCTGCAGGGGGCGATGGCCGCGCTGAGCACCCGCGAGCGCTACATCGTGGCCGAGCGCAAGCTGCGCGAGGAACCGCGCACGCTGGAATCGCTGGGCGAGGAGCTGGGCTTGTCGAAAGAGCGCATCCGCCAGATCGAGGCGGCGGCCTTTGCCAAGATGCGCCGGTCGCTGGAATCGCAATCGCGCGAGGTGTATCAGCTTCTGGCATGAGATACTGCCTTGCCGCGCTGATCCTCGCCCTGCCCCTGCCGCTGTCGGCCGGGCCGCTGACGCCCGAGGCGCTGGATGTGCTGCCCGCTTCCGATGTGGTGATTCTGGGCGAGGTGCATGACAACCCGGCGCATCACACCCTTCAGGCGCGCGCGGTCGAGGCGCTGCAACCCGCAGCGCTGGTGTGGGAGATGATGACCCCCGAACAGGCCGCGCGCCTGCCTGAAGATCTGCGCGATGCCGGCGCTGTGGACGAGGCGATCGGCTGGGCAGGAAGGGGCTGGCCCGATTTCGCGCATTATCACCCCATCCTGCTGGCCGCACCGGGCGCGCGCAACGTCGGCGCCGAGGTGCCGCGCGAGCAGGCGCGGCGAGTTTTCGGCGAGCCCCTGCCCGAGGTGTTTTCCGATCTGTTCGGCCTGTCGCCCGCGCGCTTCGGGCTTGACCGGGCGCTGCCGCCCCAGGACCAGGCCGCGCGCGAGGCGCTGCAGGCAGTGGCGCATTGCGATGCGCTGCCCGAGCATCTGCTGCCCGGCATGGTGGCCGCGCAGCGGCTGCGCGATGCGGCGCTGGCCCAGGCGGTGCTTGCGGCGCTGGATGAAACCGGCGGGCCGGTGGCGGTGATCACCGGCTGGGGCCATGCCAGGCGCGACACGGGCCTGCCGCGCAAGCTGGCGCTGGCCGAGCCCGATATCGGCGTGCTGTCGGTTGCCATGCTGGAATCGGACCCGGGCCCCGAGGCGCCCTTTGACCACTGGATCGTCACCGCCCCGCACCCGCGCGAAGACCCCTGCGCGGCGTTTGGCGAGTGACGGCAAAAGCGAGAGCGCCCCTCATTGCGGGGTCAGGGCAAGGCTGTCCCAATGCATGGCCTCGATGCGAAGCCCCGTCTGCAACCGGGTTTCCAGTGTGCCGATCAGCCCGATTTCGCCCAGATGAATCAGCCTTATGGTGCGCTGCGCGCCGGGTTCGGCATCGGCTTCGGTCTCGCCCACAAGACGCGGCAACTGCTCGAAGGGGCAGCCGGCAAGCACCGCCGCCTCGGCGGCCGGATCGTCGGCGGTGAATTCGATCTCGCCGGCCAACTCGAAACTGCGGAAATCCTCTGCCGGCAGGGGCGCGGCCTGCATGATGAAATGCATGTCGCGCTCGCTGCCCTTCAGCGTGCCGATCAGCGCGCCATCGTCCAGCCAAAAGCGGAATTCGCGCTCACGCTCGGGAATATCGAGGCTTTGCCGGTTGCGGCGACGCTCGCTTGCCGTGAGGTAGAGATGTTCGGAGAAGCCCAGTTCGTATACCCCCGGCAGCACGTCTTGCGCCTGCCAGTCGGCCAGCGCGCCTTGTGGCGGGCAGTCGGCTGCATCCTGCGCCGGGGGGGGGGGGGGGGGGGGGGGGGGCCCCCCCAACCCCCCCCCCCCCCCCCCCCCCGCCAGAAAGCGCAGCCCGCTCAGCCGGTTGCGGTGGCGTCTCCAAGTGTGTTGACGGCAGGTCATTGTCCCCGCACCCGTCAGGGCCGGGTCAGCCGATAACCGCCATTCGCGCGCTCGACGCCGTGAAAGGCAGGGTGCAGGAAATGTCCGCCGGTGAACAGCGCGCCGTCGCTTGCCAGCTCATCGAGCAGCCGCTTGCGGGTGGCGCGGGCGGTATCCATGTTCATGTCGAAGGCAATGGCGATATCGGGGTCGGCGGCCTGCAGCGCCGGGGCGTGGATGATGTCACCGACATGCAGAAGCTGCTCTGCCCCCGAGGCCAGCCGCCAGCCGCTGTGACCGGGCGTATGGCCGGGCAGTGCAAAGGCGCTCAGCCCCGGAGCAATCTCGCCCTCGGCCTCGATCGGGCGCAGCCGGTCGCCATAGGCGGCGAGCACCGCGCGCGCCAGTTGCCCCCATTGCTCAAGCGTTTCGCCCCCGCCCGAGGTGTTGGAGGCCTGGCTCCAGAAATCGTGCTCGGCGCGCGGCAGCGCCAACTCGGCGCGGGGAAACACCGCCGCGCCCTCGGCGGTGATCATGCCGGCAATGTGGTCGGGGTGCAGATGTGTGGCAAAGAGCGTGTCCACCTGATCAGGGGCGGTGCCGGCCTCCTTCAGCGCCTCGGGCAGAAAGCCGCAGGCCGGGCCGAACAGATCGCGCGGGCCGGCATCGGCAAGGATCGTGCGCCCGCCCGAGCGAATCAGCACGGCGTTGAAATTGGTCTCGATCTCGCCTTTGCCGGCGGCCGAAAGCAGCTCCTTGATATGCGCCTCGTCGGTGCCCGGAAACAGATCGGCGGAAAAGCTGATCCCGCCATCGGTGAGAATGGTCACCTCGGCATCGCCAATGGTGCGGGTTGCGGTGCGGCTCATCTCGTCCCCTCCCTTGTGGGTTACTGCGGCGATGATAGCCGCGCCGCCCGGGCATGACAACGCGCCGCCCGACCCTTCATCTTGCCCGGAAACACGCCGGACCGGGGGGCAGCGCCCCCCTCTGCCAGGGCCACAAGGAACTGCGGCAAATGGCCCCTGTAACAATTCGAAAGGATTGCGACAAAATGGCGAAAAACTTGCCAGCCACGAACAGGCGGGAAACGCGGCCGGGCCGAGGAGGGCCCGCGGCCGCGGCACGGGGAGGAGATAACCGGTGACCATGACGGCTGCGCAGCCTGGGCTGCAATCGATTCCCGCGCTTCTGGCGCGCAATGCCGAACAGCTCGGCAAGTTTACCGCATACCGCGAAAAGGAATTCGGCATCTGGCAGGCCTGGACCTGGAAGCAAACCGCCGAGGAAGTGCGCTCGATGGCGATGGGTTTCCTGGCACTGGGCATGGAGCGCGGCGACTATGTCGCCATCATCGGCCGCAACCGGCCGGCGCTTTACTGGGCGATGGTGGCGGCGCAATCGGTGGGCGCGATCCCGGTGCCGCTCTACCAGGACGCGGTGGCCGAGGAAATGACCTATGTGCTCGACCATTGCGGCGCCCGATTTGCCGTCTGCGGCGACCAGGAGCAGGTAGACAAGGTCATCGAGGTGCAGGAGACGGTCAAGTCCATCGAGCAGATCATGTATCTCGACAAGCGCGGGATGCGTAAATACGACCACAGCCGCATGAACTGGCTGATGGATGTGGTCGCCGAGGGCCGCGCCGGGCATCAGCGCTTCGAGGCCGAGCTGAACAAGCGCATGGCCGAGCTGACCTATGACCACCCCTGCGTGATCCTCTATACCTCGGGCACCACCGGCAAGCCCAAGGGCGTGGTGCTGTCCAACCGCAACATCATCGAGACCTCGCGCGCATCGTCGGAATTCGACAATCTCAAGCCCAAGGACGAGATCCTCGCCTATCTGCCCATGGCCTGGGTGGGCGATTTCATCTTTGCCATCGGCCAGGCCTACTGGACGGGCTTTTGCGTGAACTGCCCCGAAAGCGCGCAGACCATGATGACCGATCTGCGCGAGATCGGCCCGACCTATTTCTTTGCGCCGCCGAGGGTGTTCGAGAACATGCTCACCTCGGTGATGATCCGCATGGAAGATGCCAGCCGGATGAAGAAGCGTTTGTTCGAGCGCTACATGGCGCATGCGCGCAAGGTCGGCCCGGCAATTCTGGACGGCAAGGAGGTCAGCGCCGCCGACCGTGCGAAATACATGCTGGGCGAGCTTTTCGTCTATGGCCCGCTGAAGAACACGCTGGGCCTGTCGAAAATCCGCGTTGCCTATACCGCCGGCGAGGCGATCGGGCCCGAGATCTTCGAGTTCTACCGCTCGCTGGGGATCAATCTCAAGCAACTCTATGGCCAGACCGAGGCAAGCGTGTTCATCACCCAGCAGCCCGATGGCGAGGTGCGCAACGACACCGTTGGCGTGCCCAGCCCGGGGGTGGAGGTGAAGATAGCCGATGATGGCGAGGTCTATTACCGCTCGCCCGGCACTTTCGTGGAATACTACAAGAATGCCGAATCCACCGCCTCGACCAAGGATCCCGAGGGCTGGGTGGCCACGGGTGATGCCGGCTTCTTCGAGCCCGACACCGGGCATCTGCGCATCATCGACCGCGCCAAGGATGTCGGCAAGATGGCCGATGGCAGTATGTTCGCGCCCAAATACGTGGAAAACAAGCTGAAATTCTACCCCAACATCCTTGAGACGGTGGTCTTCGGCAACAACCGCGACCGCTGTGTGGCCTTCATCAATATCGACCTTTCGGCAGTGGGGAACTGGGCCGAGCGCAACAACATCGCCTATTCCAGCTATCAGGAACTGGCCGGGCACCAGCGCGTGCTGGACATGATCCAGGAGCATGTGAGCGAGACCAATGAAAGCATTGCGCGGGACCAGATGCTTTCGGGCTGCCAGGTGCACCGCTTCCTGGTGCTGCACAAGGAGCTTGACCCCGATGACGGCGAGATCACCCGCACCCGCAAGGTGCGCCGGCGCATCGTGGAAGAGAAATATGCTGATCTGATCGATGCGCTTTATGGCGGCAAGGACGAGATCTACACCGAGACCGAAGTCACCTATGAGGACGGCCGCAAGGGCAAGATCAAGGCGACGCTGGAAATTCGCGATGCCAAGGTGTTCGACGTGGCACAGAAGGTGGCCGCGCAATGAGCCGCGATGGCGAAACCGGCGCCATGCCCCCCTCCTATGTCGTTGCCGGCGCCTTTGCGCTGGGCGGGCTGGTGCTTTCCTTCGCGGTGGTGCGCTTCTTTCCCGAGTTTCTAAAGCCCGCCATCAGCGGTTCGATCACCGGCGCCTTCGGCATTCTGGCGCTGCAGCGCATCTGGCCGGGGCTGCCGCTCTCAAGGCTACACTACATCATCGGGTCGATGGTGGCTTACGGGCTGCTGGTCGGCCTCATCGGGAGGCTCTGAGCAATGCTCGATACGAAACCGGATGAAGGTTACACCACCGCCGACGGCCGCCAGATCGGTGGGGTGGCGATGGAGATGAAGAACATCACCCTGCGCTTCGGCGGGGTGGTGGCAATCAAGGATATCAGCTTCGATATCCGCTGGGGCGAGATCCGCGCCATCATCGGGCCCAACGGCGCCGGCAAGTCATCAATGCTCAACGTCATCTCGGGCTTCTATCACCCGCAGGACGGCGAGGTCTGGTACAAGGGCTATCGCCGCGCGCGCATGCGCCCCTACCAGGTGGCGCGCACCGGCATCGCGCGCACCTTCCAGAACATCGCGCTGTTCGAGGGCATGTCGGTGCTCGACAACATCATGACCGGCCGGCTGAACCTGATGAATGCCGGCTTCATCAGCCAGGCGATGTGGTGGGGCAAGGCCGCGCGCGAGGAAGAGGAGCACCGCGAGAAGGTCGAGAAGGTGATCGACTTTCTGGAAATCCAGCATATCCGCAAGACGCCGGTGGCGCGCCTGCCCTACGGGCTGAAGAAGCGCGTGGAACTGGCGCGCGCGCTCGCCGCCGAGCCCTCGATACTGCTGCTCGACGAGCCGATGGCGGGCATGAATGTCGAGGAGAAAGAGGACATGAGCCGCTTCATCCTTGATGTGAACGACGAATTCAACACCACCATCGTGCTGATCGAGCACGACATGGGCGTTGTCATGGATCTGTCCGACCGCGTGGTCGTGATGGATTACGGCAAGAAGATCGGCGACGGCACGCCTGACGAGGTGCGCAACAACGAAGAGGTCATCAAGGCCTATCTGGGGGTGGAGCATGACTGAGCACAACACCGGCAGGCTCTTGAATTCGGGGAGGGGCAGGCATGCCTGAAACGCTTCTTTTCGCCATGGAGGCCGCCATCAACGGTCTTGCGGCGGGGGTGATGTATGCGCTGGTGGCGCTCGGCTTCGTGCTGATCTTCAAGGCCAGCGGCATCTTCAACTTCAGCCAGGGGGTGATGGCGCTGTTTGCCGCGCTGACGCTGGTGGGGCTGCAGACCGGGCAGATTCCGTTCTCGCATCTGATCAACGCCATCTTCGGCACCAGGATGCATCATTTCGGCTTCACCCTGCCCACCTTTGTGGCCATCGCCGGCACCGTGCTGGTGATGATCGCCTTCGCCTGGCTGGTCGAGCGCCTGATCTTTCGCCATCTGGTCAACCAGGAGCCGATCATCCTGTTCATGGCCACCATCGGGCTGGCCTATTTCCTGGAAGGGCTGGGCGACATCATGTGGGGCGCCGAGGTCAAGCGACTGGATGTGGGCCTGCCACAAGGCATGTCCGGGCCCATAGACGACCTGACCTTTGCCTGGTTCGGCTACGGCTTCTTTGTCGATTCGCTTGAAATCTGGGCAGCCGCCATCGCCGGGTTGCTGGTGATCACGCTGGTGATCTTCTCGCAATACACCAAGCAGGGCCGCGCCCTGCGCGCTGTGGCCGACGATCACCAGGCAGCACTGTCGGTGGGCATCAGCCTGCGCTTCATCTGGGTGCTGGTGTGGTCGCTGGCGGGTATCGTGGCGCTGGTGGCCGGCATCATGTGGGGGGCGAAATCAGGTGTGCAGTTCTCGCTGTCGCTGATCGCGCTCAAGGCACTGCCGGTGCTTATCCTGGGCGGGTTCACCTCGATCCCGGGGGCGATCATTGGCGGGCTCATCATCGGGGTCGGCGAGAAGCTGTTCGATTTCCTGCTCGGGCCGATCGTGGGCAGCGCCACCGAAAACTGGTTCGCCTACATGCTGGCACTCGTTTTCCTGCTGTTCCGGCCGCAGGGGCTGTTCGGCGAAAAGATCATCGAGAGGGTCTGACACCATGATTTACCGTGAAGCCGGCGATTTCAAGACATCCTACGCCGCGGACAACCAGACCTTCCCCATCCGCGGCGACCGGGTTGCCTATTACCTGGTGATTGCCTTCGCCTTTCTGGTGGTGCCCTTCTTCATCAACGATTACTGGGCAAACTCGATCGTGCTGCCCTTCCTGATCTATGCGATCGCGGCTCTGGGGCTGAACATCCTGATCGGCTATTGCGGCCAACTCAGCCTGGGTTCGGGGGCGTTCATGGCGGTCGGGGCCTATGCCACCTTCAAGCTGACCGTGGCCTTTCCGGGCATGAGCATTGTGTTCGTGATCCTGCTTGCGGGGCTGGTCACCGCTGCGGTGGGGGTGCTCTTTGGCCTGCCCTCGCTGCGCATCAAGGGCTTCTACCTGGCGGTGGCGACACTGGCGGCGCAGTTCTTCCTGATCTGGCTGTTCACCCAGCAACCCTGGTTCTACAACAATTCGCCCACCGGCATGATCTCGATGCCCACGCGCGAGTTTCTCGGCTACCCGGTGACCGGGGCGCGGGCCAGCGCGGTAAGCATGTATCTGTTCTGCCTGATGTTCGCGGTGGCGCTGGCCTGGCTGGCGCGCAACCTCACGCGCGGCACAATGGGGCGCAAGTGGATGGCGATCCGCGACATGGACATCGCCGCCGAGATCATCGGCGTGAATCCGATGCTGGCCAAGCTCTCGGCCTTCGCGGTGTCGTCCTTCTTCATCGGTGTTGCCGGCGCGCTTCTCTTCGGTGTCTATCTCGGCGCCGTCGAGGCGGGCGAGGCCTTCGGCATCGACAAGTCTTTCCTGATCCTGTTCATGGTCATCATCGGCGGGCTGGGTTCGATCCTGGGTTCGTTCCTGGGCGCAGCCTTCCTGATTGTCGGGCCGGTGCTGCTCAAGCTTCTGCTGGTCAACCAGTTGGGCTGGCCGTCGGACCTGGCCGCGCATCTCGAGATCATGATCGTCGGCGCGCTCATCCTCGTCGTGCTGATCCTTGAGCCGCATGGCATGACTGCCTTGTGGCGCACGATCAAGGAAAAGCTGCGCCTCTGGCCCTTCCCGCATTAATGCGGGGCGGGCACCAAAAACCAAATCAGACTCATCACTCAATGGGAGGAGAACCGATGAAGATGACTAGAATGGCCGCGGCGCTTGCGGTCACCATGGTGGCAGCGGCCCCCGCGATTGCGGAATCGCTGCACTTTCCGATGCTGAACTACCGCACCGGTCCGTTCGGGCCCAACGGCATGGCCTTCGCCGACGGCTATCAGGATTACCTGACGCTGATCAACGAGCGCGATGGCGGCATCGGCGGTGTGCCGATCCGCTATACCGAATGCGAAACCGCCTACAACACCGAGCGCGGTGTGGAATGCTATCAGGGGATCCGCGGCGACAACCCGCTGATCGTTCAGCCGCTTTCGACCGGCATCACCTACCAGCTCATCCCGCGCACCATGGAAGACCGCGTGCCGATGCATTCGATGGGATACGGGCGCACTTCGGCGGTGAATGGCGAGGTCTTCAACTGGACCTTCAACTATCCCGGCACCTACTGGGATGGCGCCTCGGTGATCATCAACTACCTGCTGGAAGAGAATGACGGATCGCTCGACGGCAAGAAGATCGTGCTTGTCTATCACAACTCGGCTTACGGCCGCGAGCCGATCCCCACGCTGACCCGTCTTTCCGAGCGGCTGGGCTACGAGTTCATTCCGATCGCCGTTGACAGCCCGGGCCAGGAGCAGCGCAGCCAGTGGCTGCAGATCCGTCGCGAACGGCCTGATTATGTGCTGATGTGGGGCTGGGGCGTGATGAACCCGACCGCCATTCAGGAGGCCGCCAATATCCGCTTCCCGATGAACAACTTCATCGGCGTGTGGTGGTCGGGCTCCGAGCAGGATGTGCGCCCGGCTGGCGAAGGTGCGCATGGCTACCGCTCGCTGGCGATGCACGGCACCGGCCGCGACTACCCGATCTATGACGACATGCAGCAGTATGTCATCGATGCGGGCCTCTATGCCGGCACCGGGGACGAGGTCGGCACCGTGCTCTATTCGCGCGGGCTCTATGCGGCAATGCTGGCGGTGGAAGCCGCGCGCACGGCGCAGGAAATCCACGGCGTGGGCGTGATCACCCCGGCGATGATGCGCGATGGCATGGCCAATCTGGTCATCACCGAAGAGCGCATGGCCGAGCTGGGCCTGCCCGGCTTTGGCCCGGCCTTCGAGGTTTCTTGCCAGAACCACGGCGGCTCGGGTGAGGCGATGATCCAGGAATGGGACGCCCACAACCAGGAGTGGAACCTGATCACCGAATGGATTGCGCCTGACCGCGAGCTGATCATGGAAATGGTGATGGAAGACTCGCTGGCCTATGCCGCCGAGAACGACATCACCCCGCAGTGCCTGGAGCGCTCGGGCGGCTGAGGCTGCACAAGCAACCGGCGGGGCGGCGGAAAATCCGCCCCCCCCCCCCCCCCCACACAGGAACCTACAAGGGCACCCACCACAGATCACCGCACCCCCCCCCCCCCCCCCACCCCGCCAACAGTTCAACCGTCAGGGAAACACCCCCATGTTCGACGCCCAGACCGAGACCGAGACGCTTCTTGAGGTCAACAACATCGAGGTGATCTACAATCACGTCATCCTCGTGCTGAAAGGCGTCAGCCTGCGTGTGCCCAAGGGCGCCATCACGGCGCTGCTGGGCGGCAATGGGGCGGGCAAGTCAACGACACTGAAATCCATTTCGGGCCTTTTGGGCTCGGAGCGCGGCGAGATCACCAAGGGCACGATCATGTATCGCGGCCGCAACCTTGCCGGCAGCGACCCTGCCGAACTGGTGCGTGCCGGGGTCATCCAGGTGATGGAAGGGCGGCACTGTTTCGAACATCTGACCGTCGAGGAAAACCTGCTCACCGGCTCCTATACCCGCAAGGACGGGCGCGCCGCGATCATGCAGGATCTCGAGATGGTCTATGAATATTTCCCACGCTTGAAGGAGCGCCGGCGCAGCCAGTCGGGCTATACCTCGGGCGGCGAACAGCAGATGACGGCGATCGGCCGGGCGCTCATGTCCAAGCCCGAGACGATCTTGCTCGACGAGCCCTCGATGGGGCTGGCGCCGCAGCTTGTCGAGCAGATATTCACCATTGTGAAACGGCTCAACGAAGAGCAGGGCGTGACCTTCCTGCTGGCCGAACAGAACACCAATGTCGCGCTGCGCTTTGCCCATACCGGCTACATTCTCGAAAACGGGCGTGTGGTGATGGAAGGCAATGCCGATGCGCTGCGCGAGAACCCGGATGTGAAGGAATTCTATCTCGGCATGTCCGACAAGGGCCGCCGGAGCTATCGCGACGTGCGCAGCTACCGCCGGCGCAAGCGCTGGCTGGCCTGATGGCACCGCCGCGTGCCGCCCACCGCCCGGCCGCTGCTCTGGGCGGTGAGGTGGGAAAAGCGCCGCAGCCGGCATCGCGCCCGGAAGCGGCTCCGACGTTCCTTACGCTCGAGGCATGAGCCATGTCGCATTTTGACACACTGGAAACCCGAAGCGCCGATCAGCGCGCCGCCGATCTGGCTCGCGCCCTGCCCGAGCAGATCGCCCGCGCCCAGGCCGCGCCGGGGCAGGCCGAAAGATTGGCGGCCATCGACCCCGCGAGCATCGATTCGCCCGCTTCGCTGTCGCTTCTGCCGGTGCTGCGCAAATCCGATCTCGTCGGTGCCCAGGCTGCGGCCGCGCCTTTTGGTGGCCTGTCGGTGCTGCCCGTGCATGGCTTCGAGCATGTCTTCCAGTCGCCGGGCCCGATCTACGAGCCCGGGCGCACGGCGAATGACTGGTGGCGGATCGGCCGCTTTCTGCACGCGCTGAGCATCGGCCAGGGCGATATCGTGCACAACTGCTTTTCCTATCATTTCGTGCCCGCCGGCATGATGTTCGAAAACGGTGCGCGGGCAGTGGGGGCGGCGGTCTTTCCCGCCGGCACCGGCCAGACCGAGCTGCAGGTACGCGCGGCGGCCGATATCGGCACCACTGCCTATGCCGGCACCCCCGATTACCTGAAGATCATCCTCGACAAGGCCGACGCGATGGGCGTGAAGCTGTCCATCACCCGCGCGGCGGTGGGCGGGGGCGCGCTGTTCCCCTCGCTCAGGCAGGAATACGCCGATCGCGGCGTCACCTGCCGGCAATGCTATGCCACCGCCGATCTGGGCAACATCGCTTATGAATCCGAGGCGCTGGAGGGGATGATCGTTGATGAGGGCGTGATCGTCGAAATCGTCCGCCCCGGCACCGGCGACCCGTTGCCCGAGGGCGAAGTGGGCGAGGTGGTGGTGACCTCGCTCAACCCCGATTACCCGCTCATCCGCTTTGCCACCGGCGATCTGTCGGCGGTGATGCCCGGCCAAAGCCCCTGCGGGCGCACCAATATTCGCATCAAGGGCTGGATGGGCCGCGCCGATCAGACCACCAAGATCAAGGGCATGTTCGTGCGCCCCGAACAGGTGGCGGCATTCGTCAGCCGGCATGAGGAAGTCAGCCGCGCCCGCGTCGTGGCCAGCCGCGAGGGTGAAATGGACGTGATGACGGTGCTTATCGAGACCCGCGCGGCCAATCCCAAATTGTATGAGGGAACACTCCTTGATACGCTCAAGCTGCGGGGCAAGGTTGAACTGGTGCCACCGGGCACCCTGCCGAATGATGGCAAGGTGATCGAGGATCTGCGCCAGTACGACTGAGCCATGCCCCGCCAGCAACAGGGGGCGTGCATGGGTTTTCGCATCGTGGTTGCCGCGGTTTTCTGGCTGGCGCTCGCGCTGCCGGCCGCGGCTTCGGGGCTGGTTCTGATCATCGCCAATGAGCGCCATCAGGCGATGAACGATGCACGCGGCGCCGCACAGGTGCTGGCGCTTGAGGGCCGCTTTTCCGATGCCGGCTTCACCGTCGATCAGGCCACCGATCTGGCCGCGCCGACCATGCGTGCCGCGCTCGCCTCGCTTTCCACGCATATCGAGCGTCGGGGCCATGAACGGGTGATCATCGTCTTTGCCGGCTATGTTCTGCACGCCGATCAGGGCGTCTGGCTGCTGGGCAGCGATGCCAGCAGCCCCGATCTGGCCCGTATCGACGATGCCGGGGTGCGGCTGGAAACGGCGCTGGCAGTGGCCGGCACGCTGCAGGGCGGGGCGATCGTGGCGATTGCAGATTTCGGCTATCCCGGCCGCCCGGCATCGGGGTTGACGGCGGGCATGCCCGCGCAGGTGGCGGTGCCGCAAGGTGTGACGCTGGTCAGTGGTCCGGTGGAGCGGATAACCACTTTCCTGCGCACCGCCGCGCGGCCTGGCGCCAATTTGCGCGACACCGGCGCGCGCATCCGTGGCTTGCAGATGCAGGGTTTCCTGCCGCCCTATCTGGCTTTCCTGCCCGAGGGGCACGAGCCCGCGCTCGATGCCGAGCGCCGCGCCTGGGAGCGCGCCACCGAAAACGACACCGCCGAGGCGTATCAGGCCTTTCTCGACGATTACCCCGATGGCGCCTTCGCCGATGAGGCGCGCGCGGCCATCGAGCGGCTGGAACAGACGCCCGAACGGATCGAGGCAGCGCTCAATCTCAGCCGCGATGAGCGCCGCGCCATCCAGCGCGACCTCACGCTGCTGGGCTTCGAGCCGCGCGGTATCGACGGCATCTTCGGCCCCGCCACCCGCGCCGCCATCCGCGCCTGGCAGCGCCATTACCGGCTGGAACCGCACGGCTATCTTGACCGTGAGCAGGTGATCGAGTTGGCCGCGCAGGCTGCGCGCCGCGCCGCCGAGCTGGAAGCCGAGGCCCGCGAACGCCAGGCCGAAGCCGAGCGCCGAGACCGCGCCTTCTGGCGCGAGACCGGCGCCAGCGGCGATGAATTCGGCCTGCGGGCCTATCTCGAGCGCTACCCGGACGGGATATTCGCATCAATCGCCCGCCAGCGGCTGCGCGAGTTCGACGAGGAACGCGCGCGCGCCGAGGCGCTTCGCGACAGTGCCGCCTGGGATGCGGCGCGCGCGCGTGATACCGTTGCCGCCTATCGGCGCTATCTGGCCGACCACCCGCAGGGCGCCTTTGTCGACGAGGCCCATGAGCGCATCGACCGGCTGGAGGGGCGCGCGCGCCCCGGCCTTGATCGCCCCGGCCTTGACCGCCCCGGCGCGGCCGAAATGGAAGCGGCACGCGCGCAGGAGGCGTCGCTGCGCCTGCCGCGCTTCACGCGGGTGCTGGTCGAGCAGCGCCTTGAGCGTCTGGGCTACGAGCCGGGCGCTGTCGATGGCGAGTTCGACCGCGACACGCGCCGCGCCATCCGCGCCTATCAGCGCGATCTGGGCCAGCCCGCCACCGGTTATCTGACCCAGGGGCTGATGGCGCGGCTTCTGGCAGAGGGATTCATGGATCTGCTGGATTGATATGGTTTCCGGCTGATCGGGCCACCGGAAAAGAATGGGCAATGCGCAGGGTAGGGTGGGCAATATTGCCCACCCTAAGAGCGTTAAGCCGTCGCCTCGCGCGCAAAGCTGCGGATGGTCTGGATGGCACCGTCGAGCGCCTTGCCTTCCTCGTCTTGCAGCGCCGCCTCGCGCAGCCGGCGTGCCCAGTCGGCGGCGTCGTCGCGCCCCTCGACCAGCGCGATGGCTTCCATTACCCGGTCGAATTTCGACAGCCCGCGCGCATGGGTGTCGGAATAACCCTTGACCAGCCGCCGGCAGCGCAGGGTTTCCACCGCCAGGGCGTAATCGCTTTCCACCCGGCCCTGCGCGGCATCGAGCCAGGCTTGCAGATGCGCCATTTCCACCCGGTGGCGCAGATTGCCGCGCCGGCGCTTCTTCAGCATGGCGATGAGATAGAGCTGCAGGAAACCGCGCAGCCCGTCGGTGCGCAGCCGCCGGCCCTTGTTGACCAGCCGATCAAACCGCGCCATGCGCTTTTCGCCGCGCTCGAACCAGGCCCCGAAGCGCGCCGGGAACAGCCCCACGATTTCGGGCGCGCGCGGGTGCAGATATTCGGTGAGTTGCATCACCTCGCCGGCCTTCATCTCGTTACGGATGCGCGCCATGCGCGCGCTACGGGTCTTGAGATCGGCAACGCGGATGACATCGTCATAGGCCATGGCGTTGGCGATGTATTTCGCCGCTTCGGCAGTGAGTTCATGCGATTTCGCCGGGTCGTCGCGCTGCGACACGCCCTCGAGCCGGTCCAGATATTCCGCGCCATAAGTCAGATCCTGAAAATCGACCACCTTGCGCAGCCCGGCCATCGCCATGCCCTGCACCGGCTCGGGCAGTGCCTGCACGCGCCGGCACAGCGCCTCCCATTCCGCAACCAGGGGCTTCGGGCCGCTTACCGCCGGGGCGGCGATGGCGGGTTGCGCCCCGTGTGCGGCGGCGGGCTCTACCCCACCCTGCGCGGCGTCGAAGCCGGCGCCAAAGGCGCGCAAGCTGGCCTCGACCCCCTTGCCCGAGGCGCGGATTGCCTCTTCATAGGCCTCGCGTGGGAAGGGCAGCGCGCCCGAACCCGCCAGCGCGCCGAAAAGCGAGGCAGAGATCACCGAGCCCTGCCGAATGGCGAGCGTGTCGAGATCGGCCATGACCAGCTTGCGCGCGGCAATCTCGGCCGCCGCGCGCACCTCCTCGGGGTTGGCGATACCGTCGCCGGGCACCATCTTCTCGCTCACCGCCAGCATGCGGTGGGTCGAAGCGATCAGCGTGGTGCGATCGGGGGTGACGAAACCGCGCATGATGGCGCGACCGGCCTCCATCATCTCGGCGGCGATCAGCACATCGACATCGCCGCCGGCAGGGGCCAGCGAAAACACCGGCTTGTCACCGCTTTTCGGGGCCATCTCGATGTAATAGATCGTCGCGCCCGTGCGCTGGGCCACGCCGGCAACCGAGGTTGCCTGGCAATCATAGCCATTGCCGCGCGCCAGCGCCTCGATCCAGTTGGTCAGCACGCCGCCGCCCTGGCCACCCACGGCCATCACAGCCAGCTTGATGATGCCGCCAAGGCGTTCATCGGGGGTGCGTGCGGCCAGCGCGCCGGCTGCGGTCGGGGTTTGCACGTTCATTCCGCTGCCTCCAGCTGTGTCTGCTCGGCAAAGCTCAGCCGCCGTGCCTCGCGCCGGCGTTGCAGCCAGCCGATAAGCCGCGCCGAAACGCCTTTGCGCCAGCGTTCGAACCCGCCGGGATTGTGCACCACCCGCGCCTCGTAGAAGGATGGGCACAGCACCGCCGCATCGGCCACCTCGCCGCAATTGCCGCAGCCCACGCAGGTCTGGTCGATATGGGCGATGGGGTCGTCGCGCAGCGGGTCGTCAAGTTTTTTCAGCCCCAGCGATGGGCAGCCCGACAGCCTTATGCAGGCGTGATCGCCGGTGCAGATATCCTCGTCCACGCCAAAGCGCGGCGCCTCCACCCGGCGGCCTTCCTTTACCGCCTTCACCTTTTGCGGCTTTTCGCGCCGCTGCCGGTTGAGCATGCATTCCGACGAGGCGATGATCACCTTGGGGCCCTTGTAATCGGTGGTCAGTGCCTCGTGGAAAACAGCGCGCATCTTCGGCACGTCATATGTGCGATCGATCTCGCGCACCCATTCCACACCGATGCCGCGCACAGCCTTGGCGATGGGGTTGTTGGTGGCCTTGGTGGGGTTCGAGGCGCGGCTTGAAAGGACATCCTGCCCGCCGGTGGCTGCCGAGTAGAAGTTATCGACGATCACGGCGACCGAATCGGAGCGGTTGAACACCATGTTGCCGATCGAGGATGAAAGCCCGTTATGCCAGAAGCCGCCATCGCCGAGGATGGAAATGGCGCGTTTCTCGCCGCCGCCGTCGAAGGCCGCGTTCGAGGCCGGCCCGAGCCCATAGCCCATCGTCTGCCCGCCGATCTCGAAAGGCGGCAGCGCGGCAAACAAGTGGCAGCCGATATCGCCCGAAATCTGGTGTTGGCCCAGATCCTGCTGCACCAGCTTCAGCGCGGCGAAGATGGGCCGCTCGGGGCAGCCGGTGCAGAAACCCGGAGGGCGGATGGGCACGGTTTTCGACAGGTCGGGCACATCCGGCGCGGGCTCGTTGGGTGCGAGCACCTGCCCGGGCAGCAATTCGGGCGCGGCTTGGCGAAGGAAGCTTTCGATCGAATCGAGCATCACCTGGCCGGTATATTCGCCGGCCATGGGAAAGACGTCCTTGCCATGCAGCGCCACCGGCGCCTTGGCGCGGTAAAGATAGGTGGAAAGCTGTTGTTCGATGAATTCGGGCTGGCCTTCCTCGACCACCAGCACCGCCTGCTTGCCCTCGCAGAATTCAAGGAACTCGGATGACACCAGCGGATAGGTGACATTGAGCACATAGAGCGGCACCTCGGTCTGGCCGTGGATATCGGCCAGCCCCAACCGCTGCAGCGCGCGGATGACGCCGTTATACATGCCGCCCTGCACGACGATGCCGACCTTGCCTTGCCCGGGTCCGAAACGCTCGTTCAGCCCCTTTTCGCGGATGAATTTCTCGGCCGCCGGCCAGCGATTCTTCACCTTGTCCTGTTCGTGCTGATACGACATCGGCGGCAGCACCACGCGGCTGAAATCCTTGCGCGGCTCCGACAGCGCCTTGCGCACGCTTAACGGCGGGCGCTGGTTGTCGCGTGTCTCGAACTGGCCGGTGACATGGCAGCAGCGGATGCGCACCATCATCATCACCGGCGTGTTCGAGGCTTCCGACAACTCGAATCCGTCGCCCACCGCCTTGACGATCGAGGGCAGGTTGGGGCGCGGATCGAGAAGCCAGAACTGCGATTTCATGGCGAATGCGTGGCTGCGCTCCTGCATGATCGAAGAGCCCTCGCCGTAATCCTCGCCGACGATGATCAGCGCGCCGCCGGTCACGCCCGACGAGGCCAGGTTCGCAAGCGCATCCGAGGCGACATTCACCCCCACCGAGCCCTTGAAGGTGACCGCGCCGCGAATCGGGTAATGCACCGAGGCCGCCAGCATGGCCGCCGCCGCCGCCTCTGATGCGTTGGCCTCGAAGCGCACGTCAAGCTCGCCCAGCAGTTCCTCGGCATCGGCCAGCACATCCATCAGATGGCTGATCGGCGCGCCCTGATAGCCGCCGACATAGCCCACGCCGTTTTCCAGCAGCGCCTTGGTCAGCGCCAGGATGCCCTCGCCGGTAAAGACATCGCCATCGCCCTTGCGCAGATGCTCGACCTCGGCCTTGAAGGATCGTTCGGCCATGTCGTCTCTCCCGTGCAGTGTGGTTTTCTCGTCGCGTTTCGCCCGGCGGCGCCAAGCTCGCTACTGCCTGGAGATTGCCTCAAACTACATGCATTTGCAAGTAAGTCTTATCTCAGAAGCCGGGTTTGCGTGCCAGCGGCGGTTTCGGGGCGCTCAATGGCCGTCTTCGTCATGGCGGGAAAGCGGGTTGCCGGGCAGCGCCGCAAGCAGGCTGGCCAGCATCGGCTTGAGCGCGCGGCGCTGTTCGGGGGGCAGGCAGGCCAGCACCTGCGCCTCCTGATCGCGCGCCAGATTCAGCAACGCTTCCAGCAGGGCGCGGCCGTCGGGCGCCAGAAAGACGCGCACGCGGCGGCGGTCGCGCGGGTCGCTGCGTCGGGTGACGAGGCTGCGCTCTTCCATGCGCTCGATGACGCGGGTCATGGCGCTTTGTTCCATCAGCGCCAGTGCCGCCAGTCGCGTCACCATCTGCCCGTCGCGGTCATGCAGGCAGGCCAGCACCCGCCATTCGGGCACGCGCAACCCGTTCTGGCGCACGATGGCGTGAAACCCGGCGCTGGCCGAGGCGCTGGCGGCGGCGAGCAGAAACAGCAGGTAATCGCCAAGAAAGGGCGCGCCCTCGGTAATGCTGTCGGCGGGCGCAGCGGCGGGGCCGGTTGTGGTGGCGGTGTCGATCGGTCCGGTCATGATGATCCCCCAGGCGCGCCGGGCAGGCGTGTAAATTCGATCATAAATCGTGCAACCGCAGGGCGAAAGATGTGTTTGCACGCATGGCAAAGAAGAAAAGCTTGACGCATATTATATGATATTTCATATTTGCGACCTAATCCACGGGAGAATCGCCTCTTGAACCAGCTTTCCAGCCCAGTTTCCGGCCTTCTGGAACTGCGCGTCAGCGCCGCCGCGCCCGCCGCCGAACGGGTGCGCGAACTGGTACTCGAGCCGGTGGCGGGCAGCCTGCCGTCCTATGCGCCCGGCGCGCATGTCGAGATCACCCTGCCCGATGGCGATACGCGCCCCTATTCGCTGATCGATCTTGAGGGCCGCACCAGCGCGCCGGCGCATTACCGCCTTGGCGTGCTGCTCGAGGCCGAAAGCAAGGGCGGCTCTCGCTACATGCATGCGCTTTCGGTGGGTGACCGGGTCACCGCCAGCGCGCCGAAGAACGACTTCGCGCTGGCCGACAGCGAGGCGCCCGCGCTGTTGATTGCCGGCGGCATCGGGGTGACGCCGATCATCTCGATGGCCGGGGCGCTGAAGGCGGTGGGCCGGCCTTATCGGTTGGTCTATGCCGCGCAGGATGCGGGGCGCATGGCCTTTCGCGAGGCTCTCGAGGCCGAGCATGGTGAGGCGCTGGCGCTTCATTTCGACGACCGGGCTGGCGGCCCACTGCCGCTGAAGCCGCTGATTGAAAGCGCAGCGCCGGGTGCGCATCTCTATGTCTGCGGCCCGCGAGCGATGATCGAGGCCGCGCGCGCGGCGGCCGAGGCGGCGGGATTTGCGCCCGAGCGCATCCATTTCGAGCTGTTCGAGAAGGCCGCGCCGCAGGCGGATGACCAGCCCTTCGAGGTGGAACTCGCCTCGAGCGGGCAAGTTTTCACCATACCGCCGGGGCGCAGCATAATCGAGGTGCTGGAAGAATCCGGCATCGATCTGATGTATGATTGCCAGCGCGGCGATTGCGGCATCTGCCAGACCGATGTGCTGGAAGGCGAGCCCGATCACCGCGATGTGGTGCTCAGCCAGGCCGAGCGCGATTCCGGCAAGGTGATGCAGATATGCGTAAGCCGCGCGAAATCGGCCCGGCTGAAGCTTGATCTCTGACAGGGAGGGGAAGACCATGCACTATCCCGAAACCCGCGAGGCGATGGCAGCGCTGGTGCAGCCGCAGCAGGTGCACCGCGATCTCTACATCTCGCCCGAGATCTACCGCCTGGAATGCCGGCATCTGTTCTCGAATTGCTGGCTTTATGTCGGCCATGACAGCCAGGTGCCGAAGAAGGGCGATTATTACACCACGCAGCTGGCCGATCAGCCGGTGATCATGGTGCGCCATACCGACGATCAGGTGCATGTTCTCTATAACCGCTGCCCGCACAAGGGCACCAAGATCGCCATTGATCGCACCGGCAATACCGGCAAGTTCTTTCGCTGCCCCTATCACGCCTGGAGCTTCAAGACCGATGGCTGCCTGCTCGCGATTCCGCTGAAGAAGGGCTACGAGGGCACCGGGCTTGACCAGGCCGAGGCCGGGCGCGGCATGACCCCGGTGGGCGCGGTGCACAATTACCGCGGCTTCGTCTTTGCGCGCATGGCGCCCGAGGGAATTCCCTTCGACGAGTTCTTCGGTGACTCGCTTTCCTCGCTCGACAACATGCTCGATCGTTCGCCCGCCGGCCGGCTGGAGGTGGTGGGTGCGCCGCTGCGTTACATGCACAAGTGCAACTGGAAGATGCTGGTCGAGAACCAGACCGACACCTGCCACCCGATGGTGGCGCATGAATCGAGCGCCGGCACGGCGGTGAAAATATGGGAGAGCATGGATAAGCCCGAGGGCACGCCCACACCGCCGGCGATGGAGATCATCGCCCCCTTCATGAGCCCCTACGAGTTCTTCGAGAAGATGGGCATTCGCACCTGGCCAAACGGCCACGGCCATACCGGCGTGCACCATTCGATCCATTCGAAATATTCCGAAATCCCGGGCTACATGGACAGTCTGATCGCCGCCTATGGCGAGGAAAAGGCCAAGGCTATTCTGGGCGAGAACCGGCACAACACCGTCTATTTCCCCAACATCATGATCAAGGGGCCCATCCAGCAACTGCGCAATTTCATCCCGCTGGGCGCTGACAAGACACTGGTGGAAAGCTGGATCTTCCGCCTGGTCGATGCGCCCGACGAGTTGCTGGCGCGCACGGCGATGTATAACCGGATGATCAACGCGCCCACCTCGATGGTCGGCCATGACGATCTGGAAATGTATGAGCGCGCGCAGGAGGGGTTGCACTCGCAGGGCTCTGAGTGGGTGAATGTGCAGCGCCTCTATGAAGAGGGCGAGGATTTCGATGAAGAAGCAGTGCTCAACGGCACCACCGAGCGGCAGATGCGCAACCAGTTCCACGCCTGGCTGAAATTCATGACCGCCGGCATGCCCCCAAGCACGCCCCGGGGCAAGGGCGCCACGAAGGAGGCCGCCGAATGACCGAGACATTGACCGCCACCAAGGTAGCCGTCACCCGCGACGACCTGATCGATTTCGTCTATGCCGAGGCGCGCATGCTCGATGAGGGCCGCTTCGATGAATGGCTCACCCTGTGGGCCACTGACGGCATGTACTGGATGCCGCTTGAATGGAACCAGCAAGACCCGATCCTTGAAACTTCGCTGCTATACGAGGATCAGTTCATGCTGCGCCTGCGCGTCGAGCGGCTCAACGGCGCGCGCACCTTCAGCCAGAAGCCGAAAAGCCGCTGCCTGCATGTGCTCAACCGCCCCGATGTTGATCTGATCGACAACGAGGCCGGGCGCTACAAGGTGGTCACGCGCATGATCTATGTTGAAACCCGGCTGGACGAGCAGTTCGAGCTGGCGATCACCGCCACGCATGATCTGGCCTGGCAGGACGGCTTGAAGATCACGCAAAAGCGCGTCGATATCCTCAATTGCGACGCCGCCTTCGGCAACATCCAGCTACTGCCTTGAGCATGCCCGCCATCACCGCCACCAGTGTTCACGCCGCCTTTGCCGCCACCGCCGCGCGCTGCCCCGGTCGGCCGTTCCTGAACGTGCTGCCGGAAACGGCGGCCGTCTATGGCATCGAGGCGGGCGAAATCAGCTATGCGCAGGCGGCGGCCGAGGTGGAGCGCTTGCGCGCGGCGTTGGAAGGTGCCGGGCTGGGCGCGGGTCATCGGCTGATGCTGCTGATGGAAAACCGCCCCTCATTTTTCCTGTGGTGGCTGGCGGCGAACGGCCTTGGTGCTTCGGTGGTGCCGGTCAACCCCGATCTGCGCGCGGCCGAGCTTGAATACATGATCGGCCATGTCACCCCGGCGCTGGCGGTGGCGATCCCGGCGCGTGTGCCCGATCTGCAGGCTGCCGCCCGCGCCGCCGGCATCGCCATGCCGGTGGCCGCGCCCGATGCGCCGCTACCGCGCGTGAGCGCCGCGCCGGTTTTCAAGGGCGACGAGGCGGCGGTGCTCTATACCTCGGGCAGCACCGGCCGGCCCAAGGGCTGTGTGCTGGGCAATGATTACTTCATCATCGCCGGCAACTGGTATTCGGGCGTGGGCGGGCTGTGCGAATTGCGCGATGGCGACCGAATGATCACGCCGCTGCCCATTTTTCACATGAACGCCATGGCCTGTTCCTTCATGGCCATGATCGCCATCGGCGGCTGTCTGACGGCGCTTGACCGCTTCCACCCGCGCACATGGTGGCAATCGGTGCGCGCTTCCCGCGCCGATTGCCTGCATTATCTGGGCGTCATGCCCTCGATGCTGATGGGCCTGCCGGAAAGCCCCGAAGACCGCGCGCATGGTGTTCGCTTCGGTTTCGGCGCCGGGATCGATCCCAAGCTGCACGCGGCGTTCGAGGCGCGTTTCGGCTTTCCGCTGGTCGAGGCCTGGGCGATGACCGAAACCGGCAATGGCGCGGTCATCGCCGCCAGCCATCCGCCGCGCAGGGTGGGCGAAAGCTGCCTGGGGCGGCCGGGGTCGGGGATGGAGATGCGCATCATCGGCGATGACGGGCAGGAAGTGGCGCCGGGCGAACCGGGTGAATTGCTGGTGCGCGCCGCCGGGCCCGACCCGCGAGCAGGCTTCTTTCGCGAATATTACAAGGATCCCGCCGCCACCGCCGAGGCCTGGGAGGGCGGCTGGTTTCATACCGGTGACATCGTGCGCCAGGAACAATCGGGCGAGGTGTTCTTCGTCGATCGCAAGAAGAACGTGATCCGGCGCTCGGGCGAGAATATCGCCGCGGTCGAGGTGGAATCGGTGCTCATGCGCCACCCCGCCGTCAAGGCCGCCGCCGTTGCCGCCGTGCCCGATGACATTCGCGGCGATGAGGTGTTCGCCTGTCTGATCGTTGACAACTCCGCGCCCGATCTGGCTGAGGAGATCGCGCGCTGGGCGCTGGGGCAGATGGCCTATTACAAGGTGCCCGGCTACATCGCCTTTGTCGCGGAACTGCCGCTGACCGCCACCAACAAGCTGCAGCGCGCCGAACTAAAGGCGCTGGCCGCGCGGCTTGTGAATGACCCGGCCACGGTGAACACCACGCATCTCAAACGCCGGCAGGTGGCCTGATGGCGCGCGCAGGTTATGACGGCGCGGTTCTGGTGGCGCCCTTCACCGAGCCCTACAGCCGCTTTTCCAATGAAAGCGCGCATTGGTGGATCGCCCGCGCCCTGCGCGGCTCATTGCGCGCCGCCGGGCTGGGCCCGCGCGAAATCGACGGCTTCTCGGTGGCCAGCTTCACCCTGTTCCCCGATACCCCGGTGGCGCTGACCCAGCATCTGGGCCTCAGCCCGCGCTGGCTGGACAGCGTGCCGATGGGCGGCGCCTCGGGTGTGGTGGCGCTGCGCCGGGCCGCGCGCGCGGTGCAGGCGGGAGATGCCGATATTGTCGCCTGCGTGGCCGGCGATACCAACCCCATCGACGGCTTTCGCAAGCTCCTGTCGGCCTTTTCGCGCTTTGCTCTCGATGCAAGCTACCCCTATGGCTATGGCGGCCCCAATGCCAGCTTCGCCCTCCTGATGGACCGCTACATGCAGGAATACGGCGCCAGCCGCGCCGATTTCGGCCATGTCGCCGTGGCACAGCGCGCCAATGCGCTGAAGAATCCCCATGCGCTGATGAAAAAGCCGCTGACGCTCGATGATTACCTCAACGCCCGCCCCATCGCCGAGCCCATCGCGCTGTTCGATTGCGTCATGCCCTGCGCCGGGGGCGAGGCATTTCTGGTCATGCGCGAGGATCGCGCCCGCGCGCTGGGCCTGCCCTTTGCGCGCATCCGAGCCACCATCGAGCGCCACAATGCCTTTGCCGATGACCCCATCCAGCTACGTGGCGGTTGGGTGGTCGATGTCGATGAGCTTTGGCAGATGGCCGGCATGGGCCCGCAAGACATGGACCTTGTGCAGACCTATGATGATTACCCGGTGATCTCGGTCATGCAGTTCGAGGATCTGGGCTTTTGCGCGAAGGGCGAAGGCGCGGATTTCCTGCGCGCGCGCGATCTGACCATTGCCGGCGATCTGCCGCACAACACCTCGGGCGGGCAGCTTTCCTCCGGGCAGGCGGGTGCGGCGGGCGGCTTCATCGGGCTGGTCGAGGCCATCCGACAGGTCACGCAGACCGCCGGGCCTACGCAGGTAGCGGATGCCGCGCGCGCGCTGGTTTCGGGTTTCGGCATGATCAATTTCGACCGCGGTGTGTGTTCTGCCGCCTGCGTGCTGGAGGGTGGCGCATGACCGAGCCCCTCGCACCGCCGCCCAAGAAGAACCCGCAGCGCCGCACCCGCCTGCCCACGCTGCCGCCGGCGATGCGCTCGCGCGCCGGGCTGGGGCTGGCGCTGGCGGCGGGGCAGGGGCGGTTTGCGCTTCAATGCTGTGCTGAGTGCGGCGCGGTGCAATACCCGCCCCGCGATGCCTGCCACCAATGCCTTGCCACCGACCTGCAATGGCGCGACCAGCCCACCGGCGGTCAGCTTCTGGCCGAAACCCGCATCCATGCCAGCCCCGACCCCTATTTCCGCGAGCGTCTGCCCTGGCGCGCCGGCACCGTGCAGCTCGATGCCGGGCCGGTGGTGCTGGCGCATGTCCATGGCGATGTGGCGCGCGAGGCACGGGTGCGCATGGCGCTCAGGCTGGACCGGGCAGGGCAGGGGGTGCTGATGGCGCTGCCGGAACGCGAGACCCCGCATATGGAGGATGACCCGATGCTGCGCGAGATGGGCACCCACCCGCGCCACCGGCGCGTGCTGATCACCGATGCCCGAGCCCCCGAGGCCGAGCCGCTTGCGCGCGCGCTTCTCGATGCCGGCGCCGCGCATGTCTTTCTGGGCCTGGCCGAGGGCTGGCGGCCCTTCCCGGCGTGCGAACGGATCGAGGCGATCGAGGGTGTCACCTTGCACCCGCTCGATGTCACCGATGCCGAATCGCTGGCTGATCTGGCCGGCTCCATCGGCGGCAAGGTCGATATCCTGATCAACAATGCCCGCCATATCCGCCCCGGCGGGGTGATCGGTGCGGCCTTGCATGACACCCGCGATGCACTGGAAGTGGGCGCGCTGGGGCTGATGCGGCTGGCGCATGCCTTCGGCCCGGCAATGCGCGCGCGCGGCGCCGACGGGGTGAACAGCGCGTGCGCCTGGGTGAATGTGCTGCCCGCGCAGGCGCTTGCGCATGATCCGGGCTTTGCCGGCGCAGTGGCGGCGGGCGCGGCAATGCGGGCGCTGTCGCTTTCGCTACGCGCCGAGCTGCGCGCCGGCGGCATAAGGGTTCTGCATGCCCATGCCGGCCCTATCGATGACGAATGGCACCAGCCCCTGCCGCCGCCAAAGCTGGCCCCGGCGGCGCTGGCGCGCGCCATCGTGCAGGGGCTCGAACAGGGGCTCGAGGAAATCCACGCCGGCGATGTGGCGCGCGACCTGGCGCAGCGTTTTGCCGAAAACCCCGCCCTGCTGGCGCGCGAGATGGAAGGGGGCGCATGATGGTGCTCGATACCCTGACAAAGGCGCTGGCTTCGGGCAGCGTGCGCGTGGTCGATCTGACTCACACGCTGGATCCGGATTTCCCGGTCATCGTGCTGCCCGCCGAATTCGGCCAATGCGCGCGCTTTCGCATGGACGAGGTCTCGGCCTATGACCATCGCGGCCCGGCCTGGAAATGGCACAACATCTCGATGTCCGAACATACCGGCACGCATTTTGACGCCCCCATCCACTGGGTCACCGGCCGCGATGTGCCCAATGGCGCCACCGATGCCATCGATCCTGTCGCATTTGTGGGCCCGGTCTGCGTGATCGACTGCTCGGCAGGTGCGGCGGCAGATGAGGATTTCACGCTCGAGCCCACCCATATCGAGGAATGGGAAGCCCGCCACGGCCCCATCCCCGCCGGCGCCTGGGTGCTCATGCGCACCGACTGGTCGCACCGGCAGGGGGCGGAGTATCTGAACCTGCGCAAGGATGGCGCGCATTCGCCCGGCCCCTCGCCGGCGGCGGTGCGCGCGCTGCTTGATCGCGGCATCATCGGCTTCGGCAGTGAATGCGTGGGCACCGATGCCGGCCAGGCCGCGCATTTCGATCCGCCCTATCCGGCCCATGCCATGCTGCACGGGGCGGGAAAATACGGGCTGCAATGCCTGCGCAACCTCGATGCGCTGCCCCCCACCGGCGCGGTGCTGATCTGCCCGCCGCTCAAGATCAGGGGCGGCACCGGCTCGCCGCTTCGGGTGCTGGCGCTGGTGGAGGCAAGCGCATGACCGATTACACCGCCGTCATCACCGGGGGCAACAAGGGCATCGGCGCCGATCTGGGGCAGGCGATGCTGGGCAAGGGCTGGCGCGTCGTGTCCATCGCCCGTCACGCTGGCAAGGCGCGCCATGAGCGGCTCGAACACATTCAGGCCGACCTGATGGACCCGGCCGCCACTGCACAGGCCGCCGCCGATATCGCCGCGCGCCACCGCGTCACGCATTTCATCCATAATGCCGGCATCATCCTGCCCAACCTGATCGAGGATGCCAAACCGGACGATCTGCAGGCGCTTACGCAACTGCATCTCGGCGCCGCGCTGACCCTCACCCAGGCCTTTCTGCCGGCGATGAAGGAGGCGCGCTTCGGGCGCATCCTCTTCAACGCCTCGCGCGCCTCGCTGGGGGCAAAGACCCGCACCGCCTATTCGGCCTCGAAGGCCGGCATGATCGGCATGGCGCGGACATGGGCGCTGGAACTGGCCGAGCACGGCATCACCGTCAATGTCGTCGCCCCGGGCCCGGTGCTGACCGACAATTTCTGGGGCATCATCCCCAAGGGCAGCGCGCAAGAGGCCGACCTCGCCGCGCGCCTGCCGGTGGGCCGGCTCGGCACAACTGAAGACATCACTCACGCCTTCATGTTCTTCGCCGATTCGAAAGCCGGCTTCGTCACCGGCCAGACGCTCTATGTCTGTGGCGGTGCCAGCATCGGCGGAGTACCGATATGACCCTTTCATCTTGCCAGGAAATACGCCGGGGGGAGTCCGCCGCCAGGCGGGCGGGGGGCAGCGCCCCCTCACCCGAAAAGCATTTTGCAAGTCAATCTTTCAAGTTTAACCTTCCGCCCGAGGGCGGAGCCAGAACCACCCAGCAAAACCACAGGGAGAAGAAGACCATGACCTACCAGACACCCTTGCGCAGCCTCACCGCGGGCGCGGCGCTCCTGGCCTTTTCGGCCGGTGCGCAAGCCGAGACGGTGCTCACCTTCAACTGGTGGATTCCTGCCACCCATCTGATGCGCACCGAGATCATGAACCCCTGGGCCGACGCCGTGGCCGAGGCCACGAATGGCGAGGTGCGCATCGAGTTCACCACCACCTCGCTGGCGCCGCCGCCGCGCCAGCCCGAGCTGGTCGCCGATGGCGCTGTCGATCTGGTGCTCGGCGTGCATGGCTACACGCCTGATCGCTTCGTCAATGCCGGGGTGATGGAGCTGCCCTTCATGACCACCACCGGCGAGCATGCCTCGATCGCCTATTGGCGCGCCTTTGAGCGTTTCTTCGCCGATACCGGCGAGCATGAGGGCGTGCGCGTGCTGGCGCATTACGTGCACAGTGCCGGCACGGTAATGGCGCGCGAGCGCGTGCTCGACAGTATCGATGCCTTCAACGGGCTTCTGATCCGCGCCGGTGGCGGCACACAGGACCGCGTCGCTGATGCGCTGGGCGGCTCGGTCGTCTCTTCGCCGGCGCCCACCACCTACGAGCTTCTGGCCAATGGCGTTGTCGATGCCACGCTGATGACGCCCGATGGCTACACCTCGTTCAACCTGGCCGATCACATTCACACCCAGCTGCTGGTGCCGGGCGGGCTGTTCAACTCGTCCTTCTTCGTGCTGATGAACGAAGACAGCTATGCCCGCATCCCCGAAGAGCACCGCGAAGCCTTCGACGCGCTCACCGGCGAATATTTCTCGGCGCTGGGCGGGCGCGGCTTCGATACGGTGTCGGAAGCCGGGCTGGCGCAGATGATCGAGGATGGCCGCACCGTGATCACCGCAGATGACGACATGGTCGCCGAGATGCAGGCGCGCACCGCCTTTCTGGAAGAGGAATGGATCGAGCGCGTGGGCGAGCGCCACGGCATCGACGGGCGCGAGGTGATCGACTTCCTGCGCGCGACGATGGCTGAACTCGCCGAAGAAGAGTAAGGGCTCAGGCCATGACCAGGCCCCCCGAGGCCCGCAACAATCCAGAGGCCCCCGGCAACAGGCCGGGGGCCTCTGCCGCCGACATGCTGGTGCGCAACGACCCCGAATCGGAAGATTTCGGCGGCCCCTCGGGGCTGATCGGCGAGGCGCGCTGGATGACCTGGCTCGAGCGCCTGCTGGGGCTGGCGCCGGCGGTGATCCTGTTCGCGATGATGGTGCTGACATTCGTAAATGTCTTCATGCGCTATCTCTTTCGTCAGCCGATCTCGGGTGCCTTCGAGATCATGTCCTACATGATGGGGCTGATGGTGTTCCTGTCGCTGGTCCTCGTCGCGGCGCGTTCGGATCATGTGCGCATCTCGGTGCTTGACGGTTTCCTGCCCTTCTGGCTTCGCCGGGCGCGGGCGGTGCTGTTCAACCTGATCATGGCGGCCATCTGCGCCGGGCTGGGCTGGCGGCTTTGGCTTTACGGCGAGCGGCTGACAAGCTGGGGCGACAAGACACAGATGTACGGGCTGCCCAACGGGCTTCTGGCCAAGATCATGGCCGGTTCGACGCTGATCTGCGCGGTGCTGTTCGTGGCATTGGCGGTCATGTTGATCTGGCGCCGCGACGCGCTGCATCGGGTGGAAGGCTGACATGATCGACGGGGTGCTGGTTCTTCTGGGCCTGATGGTGCTTTTGCTGGCCGGCATGCCCATCGCCTTTGCGCTGGGGGCGGTGGCCTGGCTGGGCATTGCCGCCATGCGCAATGTCAATGTCGCCAACACCATCGCGGTCAACCAGATCTTCGATCTGGCGCAGACCCACACCTTCACCGTGCTGCCGCTGTTCATCCTGATGGGCAATCTGATCGCACGGGCGCGCATCAGTCATGACCTTTACGCCGCCTCGAACGCCTTCATGGGCCATTACCGGGGCGGGCTGGCGATGGCCACCATCGCCGCCTGCGGCGGGTTCTCGGCTGTGTCGGGCTCGTCGATGGCCACAGCCTCGACCATGTCGCGCGTGGCGATGCCGCCAATGCGCAAGCTGGGCTATGCCGATTCGCTCGCCGCCGGCTCGATCACGGCGGGCGGCACGCTGGGCATTCTCATCCCGCCCTCGGTGATCCTGCTGATCTACGGCATCCTGACCTCCACCAATATCGGAAAGCTGTTCATAGCCGGCATTGTGCCAGGGCTGATCGCGGTGATCGGCTACATCATCGCCATCATCGTGGTCACGCGGCTGAACCCGGCTGCCGGCCCGGCCGGGCCGCGCACCGCCTGGCCCGAGCGGCTGCGGCTTCTGCGCGGGGTCTGGCCGGTGGTGGCGCTTTTCGTGCTGGTGCTGGGCGGGATCTATATGGGGGTCTTCACCCCCACCGAGGCGGCGGGCATCGGCGCGGCCGGGGCGTTCTTGTTCGTGCTGGCGCGCCGGCGGTTGAGCCTGACCGGGCTGTGGGACATCCTGTCGGAATCGGCGCGCACCTCGGCGATGATGATCGCGCTTCTGTTCGGGGCGACGCTGTTCAACAACTATCTAGACATGCTGGGCTTTGCCCGCGCGCTGGCCGACTGGCTGAACGCGATGGATGTCTCGCCCTTCACCGTGCTGTTGGCGATGATGGCGGTGTATCTGGTGCTGGGGCTGTTCCTGGAAAGCCTGTCGATGATGCTGCTGACCATCCCCATCTTCTTTCCCATCACCCAGGCGGTGGGGATCGACCCGATATGGTTCGGGATTCTGGTGGTGGTGGCGATCGAGATCAGCCTGATCACGCCGCCGGTGGGGCTGAACGTGTTCATCCTCAAGATCATGGTGCGCAACATCTCGCTGGCGACGATCTTTCGCGGCATCCTGCCCTTCTTCATCGCCGATCTGGTGCGGCTGGCGATCCTGCTGGCCTTTCCGGCGCTGGTGCTGTTCCTGCCGCGGATGATGTAGGGGGGCGCTGCCCCCCGTCCGCCTGGCGGCGGACTCCCCCCGGCGTATTTCAGGCAAGATGAAGGGGTCGGTTTTCAGAAACGCGCCATCGAGAGCAGGCCGCCATCGCGGCACAGCCCGGTGAGATGTGGTGCCGCCTCGGGCGTGACGACATCGAAACCGGCGTGGAGGATTTCCTCTCCCTGGTGGCTGGCGGTGAAGCTCCAGCGCCCGGGGAGGAGTTCATCCTCGGTATCGAACTGGAAGAAGATGGCGTCTTCCACGCCCGGCATGGCGATACCGTCCCAGCCCTGGGTGGTGCGCCCCCCCGGCGGCATCGGCGGGTGGGTGACGGTGTAGCGCAGCGCCAGCGGTTCGCTGCCTGAAAGCGTGAATTCAACGCCAAAGCCCATGCCCAGCACCGCCGGTGCCGTGCTGGAGGGATGGATGATGCGCAGCGGCTCGTCAGGCACATGAATCCAGCCGGCAATGGTGTCGGGGGCCTCGCGGCGGCCGGATTCGGGCGGGCTGCAGATGAGCCCGCGCGCCAGATCGGCAAGCTGCGGCGACAGGCGCAGCGGCGGCTCGGCCGTGGCCGGCGCCGGCAGCGCCAATGTCGCCAGAGCCACCACCGCCGCCCTCAGCCAGAGCGCCGGTGCCAGCCTCGCCCCGGCCGGGGCGAGGAGCTCAGCCGATTGCGGCGGCCTTGATGTCATCATCGATATGCGGGACATATTGTGCGAAATTGTCGGCGAACATACCGACCAGCTTGCGTGCCTGTTCGTCATAGGCGGCAGGGTCTTCCCAGGTGCGGCGCGGATCGAGCAGCACATCGGCCACGCCGAGCACCGAGACCGGCACATCGAAACCGAAATTCTCGTCCTTGCGGAATTCGGCTTCGTTGAGCGAGCCATTCAGTGCCGCGGTCAGCAGCGCGCGGGTGGCCTTGATCGGCATGCGTGAGCCGGTGCCGTAGGCGCCGCCCGTCCAGCCGGTATTGACCAGCCAGCAGGCGGCGCCGTGCACGGCGATCTTGGCCTGCAGAAGCTTGCCGTAGACCTCGGGCCGGCGCGGCATGAAGGGGGCGCCGAAGCAGGTGCTGAAGGTCGGCTCGGGCTCGGTGACGCCACGCTCGGTGCCCGCGACCTTGGATGTGAAGCCCGACAGGAAGTGATACATCGCCTGCGCCGGGGTCAGCCGGGCGATGGGCGGCAGCACCCCGAAGGCATCGCAGGTGAGCATGATCACGTTCTTCGGATGCCCGCCCAGCGCGGTATCGGAGGCGTTCGAGATGGCCTCGAGCGGATAGGCGACGCGGGTGTTGGCGGTCAGGCTGTCATCGGCGAAATCGAGCGCCAGGGTTTCCGGGTCGTAGACCATGTTTTCCACCACGCTGGCGAAGCGGGTGGTGGTGGCGTGGATCTCGGGCTCGGCCTTGGGGTCGAGATTGATGGTCTTGGCGTAGCAGCCGCCCTCGAAGTTGAAGATGCCGTTTTCCGACCAGCCATGCTCGTCATCGCCAATCAGCGTGCGGCCCGGGTCGGCGGAAAGCGTGGTCTTGCCGGTACCCGACAGGCCGAAGAACACCGCCGCGTCATCCGGGTCGCCGATGGCGTGGTTGGCCGAGCAATGCATCGGCATGATGCCCTTGCCCGGCAGCAGGTAGTTGAGCAGGGTGAAAACCGATTTCTTGTTCTCGCCGGCATATTCGGTGTTGGCGATGAGGATGGTCTTGCGGTCGAAATTGAGTGCGATGACGGTCTCGGAGCGGCAGCCGTGGCGGGCAGGGTCGGCCTTGAAGGAGGGGCAGTTGATGATCGTCCATTCCGGCGCGAAGCTGTCGAGCTCGTCACGGCCGGGGCGGCGCAGCAGGTGGCGGATGAAGAGCCCGTGCCAGGCCAGTTCGGTGACCACGCGCACATCCAGCCGGTGCGCGGGGTCGGCGCCGGCATAGAGATCCTGCACGAAGACATCGCGCCCCTTCAGATGCGCCAGCATGTCGTCATGCAGCCGGTCGAACGCATCGGGGGCCATGGGGGCGTTGTTTTCCCACCAGATGGTATCTTCCATCGAAGGGGTGCGCACCACGAACTTGTCCTTGGGCGAGCGGCCGGTGAACTGGCCGGTGGCGACCAGAAAGGCACCGCCCTGGCCCAGTGTACCCTCGCCGCGGGCGATGGCGGCCTGCACCAGCGCGGGCTCGACCAGATTATAGGCCACCGAGCGCAACCCGGCTATGCCCTGGTCCTCCAGCCGTTGTTTCGGGTTCACACGTCCTGAGTTCATCCGATCGCTCCTTCCGCTTCCGCCCTGCCCGCGATGGGCCCTGATACGCGAACGCCCCGCTCCCCTGCCTCGGAACGGGGCGGCGACAGCCAAGCCGGGGCTGTAACGCCGCCTATATCATGGCCTTCGCATGAAGGAACAGCACACAAGCCGGCAGTTATCGCTACCAGCGCCGTGTTATCGCAAACTGCGCCCCGGCGCCGGAATTTGGACGGCAAAGCGGAATATTGACCATTTTGCCATATTCTGTGCTTGATTCGTACTATTCGGTTGATTCTTCGCGTCAATCACATCAGTATGGCGAAAAAAAGACCAACCGAGCAGTCAATTGAGGGCAGGCCCATGGCAAAAATCGCGCTTGTCGATGACGACAGGAATATTCTGACATCCGTTTCCATTTCGCTCGAGTCCGAGGGCTTCGAGGTGGAAACCTATAATGACGGCCAGTCGGCGCTGGATGCGTTCAACCGCAAGATGCCCGACATGGCGGTTCTCGATATCAAGATGCCCCGCATGGACGGGATGGAGTTGTTGCAGCGGGTGCGGCAGAAAAGCCGTATGCCGGTGATCTTTCTCACCTCGAAGGATGACGAGATCGACGAGGTGCTGGGCCTGCGCATGGGCGCCGATGACTATGTGAAGAAACCCTTCTCTCAGAGGCTTCTGATCGAGCGTATCCGCTCGCTTTTGCGGCGCCAGGAGGCGGTGGAAAGCGGCGAGGTCGGCACCACCGAGGAAACCAAGGTCATGGTGCGCGGCTCGCTGACCATGGACCCGCTGCGCCACTCGGTCACCTGGAAGGGCCAGGACGTGACGTTGACGGTGACCGAATTCCTGCTGCTGCAGGCGCTGGCGCAGCGGCCGGGGTTCGTGAAAAGCCGCGATCAGCTGATGGATGTGGCCTACGACGACCAAGTCTATGTTGATGACCGAACAATAGACAGCCATATCAAGCGGTTGCGCAAGAAGATGCGCGCAGTTGATAGCGAATTCTCGTCGATCGAAACGCTGTATGGAATCGGCTACAAGTATAACGAGGCCTGATCGGGCGCGGCGGCGCGGTGACGGGCCCGCAGGTTCCGCAATGAGCGCGAGGCGGCCATGGCGGTGGGGGCAGGCGTGAAGGACACGGGCGCTACAGGCAACGAGGTTGTGCTGGGCGAAGACTGGGTTCGCCCGCAAAGTTCTGTCGATACCGAGGTGCGCCTGCGCCGGGCGCGGCGTGGCTGGCTGTCAGTGTTTCGCTCGCCGCTGGCGCGCAAGATCATCCTGTTCAACATGCTGGCGCTGGTGCTGCTGGTGGCCGGGGTGCTGCTGACCAACCCGTTTCGTGACACGCTGATGCGCCAGCATGAGCACGCGCTGATCGCCCAGGCCGAAGCGCTGGCCGATCTCATGGTGGCGCTGCCCGCGGCGACGGGCGCAGATAATGGCTATGGCGCCCCGGATGCTCGCGCCGCCCGGGCACAGGCGCTGCTGGCGCTGACCCTCAATGCCGAGACCGAGTTGTTGCTTCTCGATGCCGAAGGCGAGGTCGAGGCGGTGCGGCGCGGCCATACTGCGCGCAGCTCGACACCACTGCCGGCCGTGGCGCCCGATCGACCGCGCACACCGATATCCGATGCGCTCGACGGAATCTGGTCGGCGCTTTCGGCGATAACCCCAAGGCGAGCCGGCTCCGACATGCCTCAGCCCGCCGTGATCTTGTCGGAATTGCACGAAACCGCCATGCGCGGCACAAGCGCGGTGCGCGTGTTGTCGCTTGAGCGGGGCTTTCGCATGATCGTGGCGGTTCCGGTGCTGGAAAACGGCCGCCCGGCGGGTGCGCTGGTCATGCAGCAGATCCCCAGCGGGGTGGAAGGCATGCTGCGCGCCGAGCGCGAGCAGGTGTTGCAGATGTTCGTGGTGGCGCTTCTGGTTTCGGTGGGGCTGAGCATCGTGCTGGCCTCGACCATCGCCAACCCGCTGGCCGATCTGGCCGCCGCCGCCGAGTTGGGGCGCGACCGCAACGCGCGGCGCATGTCGCCCGGTCGCGTGCGCCTGCCCGATCTTACCGGCCGCCCCGACGAGATTGGCCGGCTGTCCTCGGCGATGCGGGGCATGGTCTCGGCGCTTTACGACCGCATCGACGCCAACGAGCAGTTCGCCGCCGATGTCGCGCATGAAATCAAGAACCCGCTGGCCAGCCTGCGCTCGGCGGTGGGCACGCTGCGCGTGGCAAGGCGCGAGGACCAGATGCAGCGCCTGCTCGATGTGATCGAGCACGATGTGCGCCGGCTCGACCGGCTGATCTCGGATACCTCCAACGCCTCGCGGCTCGACAGCGAGCTGGTCAAGGAGGAAGAGGAATCCTTCAACCTGTGCAAGACGCTGGATAATCTGAGCCAGTATCTGAGCCAGGAAGCCGCCGCCAAGGGGGTCGATTTCATCACCGAGCTGCCGCGCGAGCCGGTCGTCATTCACGGGCTCGAAGCGCGGCTGGCGCAGGTTTTCGTCAACTTGATCTCCAACGCGATATCCTTCTGCGAGGAAGGCGACGCCGTGCGAATCTGGGCACGAAAGCGCGACAACCGGGTTCTTGTGGTGGTCGAGGATACCGGCCCCGGCATCCCCGAAGCGGCGCTGGGCAAGGTCTTCAAGCGTTTCTATTCAGAGCGTCCGGAAAACCAGTTCGGCAACCATTCGGGGCTGGGGCTGGCAATCTCGAAGCAGATCGTCGAGGCGCATGGCGGCGTGATCTGGGCCGAGAACATCCGCCCACGTCATGCCGACCGCAACTCGCCGCCCCTGGGCGCGCGGTTTGTCGTTGGCCTGCCGCTGTGAGCGCGAAGCGGGCATCGACGCCGCGGCCGGGCAAAGAAGCCGCCCCTGCCAGCGATACCGGGCCGATTCTACTGCACGCTACGGGCGTGGCCTTTGGCCCCGAGCACGGGCTGGCGCTCATCGGCCCCGCCGGGGCGGGCAAGTCATCGCTGGCGCTGGCGCTGATCAACGCCGGCGCGCAGCTTGTCGGCGATGACCGGCTGCATGTCTTTGCCCGCGGCAGCACGCTTTTCGCGCGCCCGCCGCGCAGCATCGCCGGGCTCATCGAGCAGCGTGGGTTGGGGCCATTGCGGCTGGGTTTCCTGCGCCTGGCGCGGCTGCGGCTGATCATTGACCTGAGCGAGCCCGAAAGCCGGCGCCTGCCACACCCCGACGAACACCGCCTTTGCGGCATCAAATTGCCGTGCCTTCGCGCGCCCGTGACCGGTAGCACCGCCCTTGCCACTTTTCCTTTTGCGGTTCGCCAGTACATGTGCGGGTCGGCAATGGCGGGGTAAGGCATGCAGGGCGCAGAGGATGACATTTTTCGCAACGGCCTGTCGCAGCGGGTGGTCATTGTAACCGGGCCCTCGGGCGCCGGGCGCAGTTCGGCGATCAACGCTCTCGAGGATGCCGGCTTCGAGGCCATCGATAATTTGCCGCTGTCGCTGGTGCCGCGGCTGCTTGACGGGCCGCCGCTGCTGCGGCCGATCGCGCTGGGCGTGGATGTGCGCAACCGCGAATTCTCGGTCGACCGGTTGCTTGAACTGGTGGACCAGTTGCACCGGGCGCCCGCCATGGCGTCGGAGCTTCTGTTTCTCGATTGCGATGCCGATACGCTGGTGCGGCGCTTTTCCGAAACCCGCCGACGCCACCCGCTGAGCCCGAACGAGCCACCGCTGACGGGCATTTTGAGCGAGATCGACCTTATGGTGCCGGTGCGCGAGCGCGCCGATCACCTGATCGACACCTCGAATCTGACCCCCCACGAGTTGCGCGCCGAACTCCTGCGCACGCTGGTGCCCGAAAGCGGCCTGCCGATGGCGCTCTCGGTGCAGTCCTTTTCCTACAAGCGCGGTCTGCCGCGCGGGGTAGACATGGTGTTCGACTGCCGTTTCCTGTCGAACCCGCACTGGCAGCCCGAGCTGCGTGAAAAGGATGGGCGCGACCCGGCGGTGGCGGCGCATGTCGAGGCCGATCCGCGCTTTGCCCCCTTTTTCGGGCAGGTGCACGGGCTGGTGGCTTCGCTGCTCGATGCCTTTGTCGATGAAGGCAAGGCCAGCCTGACCATCGGCTTTGGCTGCACCGGCGGGCGGCACCGTTCGGTGGCGCTGGTCGAAAAGCTGGCCGAGGCCCTTGCAGCCGGTGGCTGGCAGGTGTCAAAGAGGCACCGGGAACTGGAACGGCTCCACGCCCAGGGGGCGGGGCCGGCACAAGGATAGCGCGGGTGATCGGCATTGTGATCGTGGCGCATGGCGGGCTGGCACGCGAGTATCTCGCGGCGGTCGAGCATGTCGTGGGCAAGCAGGAGGGCATCCGCGCGATCTCGATCGAATACGACCACGACCGCGCCGCCAAGCAGGAAGAGATTCGCCACGCCGCCGACGAGGTCGATACCGGCGACGGTGTGCTGGTGGTTACCGACATGTTCGGCGGTTCGCCCTCGAACCTTTCGATGCCCGCCTGCCTGCCGCCGAACCGGCGTATTCTTTATGGCGCCAACCTGCCGATGCTGATCAAGCTTGCGAAGTCGCGCCATTACGGCGTGGCCGAGGCCACCGCGATGGCGCTCGAGGCTGGGCGAAAATACATCAATTCTATCGAGGTTTCGGGGAGACAGGGCATTTGAGCGCCGAAAGGATTCTGACGATCGTCAATGAAAAGGGATTGCATGCGCGTGCTTCGGCGAAATTCGTCGAGGTGGTCGAACAGTTCGACGCCTCCGTCGAGGTAGAAAAGGACGGCATGAGCGTGTCGGGCGATTCGATCATGGGGCTGCTCATGCTGGCCGCCTCGCGCGGCAGCGAGATCATGGTGCGCGGCTCGGGCAATCAGGCCGAAGAACTGGTCGAGGCGCTGTCGCGGCTAGTCGAGGGGCGTTTCGGCGAAACGATGTAGGGGCGCAGGCGCATCGGGTGGGGGGCGCTGCCCCCCGTCTGCTACGCGGACTCCCCCCGGAGTATTTCCTGGCAAGATGAAGGGGTATGGGGCGGGCGCGGCAAGGCTTGAACCCGCGGTCGATCGCGCCTTGCCCGTTGAAAGGGGGCGCACCCGGCGGATGCGCCCATTGGTTTTCAGGCATTGGCCCATTCGGGCCGCCCCGGTTCAGGCCGCGCTGGCCTCGACCAGCTTGCGCTTGTCGGCGCTTTCCGACGCGGCGCGGGAAATCTCGATGCGCCGGGGCTTCAGCGCCTCGGGGATCTCGCGCACCAGATTGACATGCAGCATGCCATCGGCATGGATGGCGCTGGTGACCTTCACATGGTCGGCCAGGTGAAAGCGGCGCTCGAATGCGCGGGTGGCGATGCCGCGATGCAGATAGGTGCGGCCCTGTTCGTCCTCGTTCTCGGCTTTGCGCGCGACGACGAGGAGGGCATTTTCCTTCACCTCGACGCTCAGCTCGTCAGCCGAGAAGCCGGCCACGGCCACGGTGATGCGATAGGCATTCTCTTCGATCTTCTCGATATTGTAGGGCGGATAGCCGGGCTGCGCGGGCTCTGCCGCGAGCATGCGATCCATCATGTCGGCGATCCGGTCGAAACCGACCGAGGCACGAAACAGCGGAGTAGGGTCGAAATTGCGCATGATTTCATCCTCCATTGAGCGATGTCTGCTTATCGCCCGCCGGCAGGGCCGGCCGGGCATCGGGTGGAACCGGGCCCGCAACCGGCGCCCGGCGAATCTGATTTGGGAAAGCGTTGCGGCGTTTTCAAGAGGGGGCGGCAGCGGTGGAAAACCGGAAATGAGCGCCTCATGCACATTCTGGCCGAGCCGGTTTTCCGGGTGATCGGTGCGGGCAGGTCAGGGGCTCAGGGCCGCACGAAACGGGCGATGGCGCGCGCGCCCTCGCCCGCACCCTCGTCAAGCTCGGCCATCAACTCCCCGATCTGCCCGTCAATCTGCACGCCAAGCGCCAGGGTGCCGGAACTGCCCTCGGTCATCGCCGAGATCACCGAGACGATGCGCGGCACCGAACCATCGAGCACGAAGACCGGCGCCCCCGAGGCGCCGAAATCGATGTCGCAGGACATCACCAGCACGCCCTCGCGGCGCCGGTCCAGCACCGTGCAGCGATCCTGCAGCGAGGGCGTTTCGGCGCGCGCGCGGGCATAGGAAACCACTGCCACGGCCGAGCCCGCCGCCGGTGCTTGCGGTGCCATCGGAAAGGGTTGCATCCCGGTATGGCGGATCGGGCGGTCAAGTTCCAGCACCGCCAGATCGCGGCCCAGCCGCGCCAGCGAGTCGGCGCCGTTCATGCTGAAACCCGGCGTTATGGCGCTGCGGCGCACGCCGCGAATGGCCTCGGCCCGGCCGGTGCGCCAGCCGGCGAGAAACTCCAGCGCCGCCTCGTCGATGCGCGCGCCGGTGTCGCGGTCGAACAGGCAATGCGCGGCGGTCAGCACCCTGTCGGGGGCGATCAGCGTGGCGGTGCAAAAGGCATTCGGCCCCATGTTCAGCCGCCCCACCGCCAGCCAGCCGCGCCCAGCATCGGCGGTGCTGAGCGCCTGCAACCGGCTGTCGCCCTGCATCTGCGCCAGCGCGGCAAGGGGCGCGAGCAAGAGCGCGGTGAGCAGGGCGAGGGTGGCGGGTTTCATCATGGCATCCTGTCGCGGCGAGCTTTCGCGGGCAACACTGGTGGCGAAACCGGGCAGGAATGAGGCTTGCCGGTGACGCCCCCGCGCCGTGTTGCGGTTGCCGCCAGCCCGGCCTTCAGGTGCGCTGCAGCGCGGGCGGTTTTGGCCCGCCAGTGGCCCAGTCGATGAGTTCCACCATATGCACCACCGGCACTTCGGTGCCGCCGCCGATCTGCATCATGCAGCCGATATTGCCGGTGGCGATGACATCGGGGGCGGTCGCGTCGATGGTGGCCAGCTTGCGGCGCTTCAGTTCGGCCGAGATTTCGGGCTGCAACAGATTGTAGGTGCCCGCCGAGCCGCAGCACAGATGCGCGTCGCGCGGCTCGATCACCTTGAAACCGGCGGATTTGAGCAGATCCTTCGGCAGGGACTTGATCTGCTGGCCGTGCTGCAGCGAGCAGGCGGCGTGATAGGTCACGCGCAACGCTTCGGGCGCGCGTGCCTGGGGCGCCAGCTCTGCCAGCACCTCGCTGATGTCGCGAGCCATGCCGGCAACGCTGGCGGCATCGTCGGCCAGCGCGGGGTCGGTGCGGAACATGTGCCCGTAATCCTTGACCGTGGTGCCGCAGCCCGAGGCGTTGATCACCACCGCATCCAGCCCCGCGCCGCGTTTCTCGTTCATCCAGGCCTTGATGTTGCGCGCGGCGCTGGCATGGCTTTCGCCCTCGCGCCCCATATGGTGGCTCAGCGCGCCGCAGCAGCCTGCGCCGCGCGCCACCACCACCTCGGCGCCCAGCCGGGTGAGCAGGCGGATGGTGGCGTCGTTGATATCGGTGTTGAGCGCGCGCTGCGCACAGCCGGTCATCAGCGCCACGCGCATGCGCCGTGCGCCTTGCGCCGGAAATACCTGCGGGTCGTCATTGCGGCTGACCGGCGGAATGCGTTTTGGCGCCATGGCCAGCATCGCCTTGAGCCGCGCATCGGGCATCAGAAAGGCAAAGGGCCGGCCGATCTTTGCGCCCAGAAGCGCCAGGCGAAAGCGGGTGGGGTGGGGCAGCACCTTGGCGAGCGTCCAGCGCAGCAGGCGGTCCATCAGCGGGCGGCGATAGGTGCGCTCGATATGGGCGCGGGCGTGATCAACCAGATGCATGTAATGCACGCCCGAGGGACAGGTGGTCATGCAGGCCAGGCAGGAAAGGCAGCGATCGATATGCTTGACCGTCTTTTCATCGGCGGCGCGGCCGGTTTCGAGCATTTCCTTGATCAGGTAGATGCGCCCGCGCGGGCTGTCGAGTTCGTCGCCCAGCACGGCATAGCTGGGGCAGGTGGCGGTGCAAAAACCGCAATGCACACAGGCGCGCAAAATCTGGTTCGATCGCGCGATGGCCGGGTCGAGCAACTGCTCGGCGGTGAAATCTGTCTGCATGTCAGTCCATCAGCCCCGGGTTGAGAATGCCGCGCGGATCGAAACGCGCCCTCAGCCCCGAGGCGAGCGCGGCCAGCGGTGCCGGCTGGGGCTGGAAGGGGGCGATGGCAAGGCGCGTTGCGTCGCTGGCGCGAATCAGCGTGGCATGGCCGGTGAAGGGGCCCAGGCGCGCGCGCAGATCGGTGCCTTCTGGCAGCAGCAGCCACACCAGCCCGCCGCCGCAGTCGAAAAGCGCCTCGCCGCCGGCGCGCGCTGCCAGTTCCGGCGCTTCCGAGGGTTTCACCGACAGCCGCCAGACATCGCCCGGCTTGCCCTGAAAACCCACCACATCGCGCACACCACGCCAGCTAGCCGCACTTTCTTCGCGCTCCAGCCGCCGCGCGGTGCCGAAGCGCCCCAGCAGCCGCGCCAACTCGGCCCCGCGATAGCTCACCGAGGCCGAAAAGCCCTCGAGCCGCAGCAAGGTGCGCCCATCGGGCAGATGCGCCGCCCCGCTCACCTCGAAGGGCGACCCCAGCGCCGCCGCCATCGCCGCCACCGCCTGATCCGGAGCCAGCTCCGGCAGCACCAGCGTTTCCTCGGTCTCGGGCACCGGCAGCAGCTTGAAGGCGACCTCGCTGAGCACCCCCAGCGTGCCCCATGACCCGGCCATCAGCTTGACCAGGTCATAGCCGGTGACATTCTTCATTACCCGCCCGCCATTGGCCACCACCGTGCCGGTACCATCGACAAAGCGCACCCCGATCAGGCTGTCTCGGCAGGCGCCGGCGCGCACCCGGCGCGGCCCCGAGGCATTGGCGGCCACCATCCCGCCAAGGCTGGGCGCACCCTCGGTGCCGCAAAGCGCGCGATGATCCATCGGCTCGAAGGGCAGAAGCTGGCCCTCGGCGGCCAGCGCTGCCTCCAACTCTTCAAGCTGCGTGCCCGCCGCCGCCACCACCACCAGCGCCGCGGGTTCGTAATGCCTTATGCCGGCCAGCGCGCCGGTTTCCAGCACTTGTCCGGCCAAGGGCCGCCCCACCGGGCGCGTGCCGCCCCCGCGCACGGTCAACGGCCCCTCGGCGGCGCGCACCGCCTCGGCCAGCGCGGCCTCGTCTTCGGGCCGTATTGCCACCCCTGCACCCATGCTTGCTTACCGATTATCCCTGAAGAGGTGCAGGCACCCGCCCTGCCGCTGCCTGCCACGAGCCACCCGCGTCACGCCACTTGCCTCGCGCCACACGCCTCGCGCCTCGCGGCGCTCGCCGCCAGCGGGAAAACTTTTGCCGGGTTGAGCAGCCATTGCGGGTCGAACACATCCTTGACCCGCATCTGCGCTTCCATATCTGCCGGCGCGAACTGCACATACATCAATTCGCGCTTTTCCACGCCCACACCGTGCTCGCCGGTCAGGCAACCGCCCATCTCGACGCACAGCTTCAGGATATCGGCGCCCAGCGCCTCGCATTTCTCCAGATCGCCGGGGTGATTGGCATCATATAGAATCAGCGGATGCATGTTGCCATCGCCGGCATGAAAGACATTGGCCACTTCGAGCCCGTATTCGCGGCTCATCTCGCCGATGCGTTTCAGCACCTGCGGCAGCGCTGAAACCGGGATCGTGCCATCGAGGCACATGTAATCGTTGATCTGCCCCATCGCCCCAAAGGCCGATTTGCGCCCCAGCCAGATCTTGCGCGATTCTTCTTCCGAGCGGCTTTCGCGAAACTCGACGGGGTCGTGCTTCATGGCGATCTGCCGGATCAGGCCAAGCTGCTCGTCGATCTCGGCATCCGAACCCTCCACCTCGACGATCAGAAGCGCTTCGCAATCGGGATAGCCGGCGCCGGCGAAATCCTCGGTGGCGCGGATGCAGGGCCGGTCCATGAATTCGATCGCCACCGGCAGCACCCCGGCGCGGATGATATCGGCCACGCAAGCGCCCGCCACCTCGCTTTCGGAAAATCCGATCAGCACCGGCCGCGCCCCCTCGGGATGGGGCAGGATACGCAGCCAGGCCTCGGTGACCACGCCAAGCTGGCCTTCCGAGCCACAGACCACGCCCAGCAGGTCAAGACCGCCTGCATCCATGAACGGCCCACCCAGCGTGACCACCGTGCCATCCATCAGCACCATGGTCACGCCCAGGAGGTTGTTGGTGGTCACCCCGTATTTCAGGCAATGCGCGCCGCCCGAATTCATTGCAATATTGCCGGCGATCGCGCAGGCAAGCTGGCTCGACGGGTCGGGCGCATAGAAGAAGCCCTCATCGTGAACGGCATCGGTGACAGCCAGATTGGTGATCCCGGCCTGAACATGAACAAAGCGGTTGGCGCTGTCGATCTCGAGCACCTCGCGTAGCCGCGCAATGCCCAGCACCACGCTGTCGGCACTGGGCATCGATCCTCCGGCCAGCGAAGTGCCGGCACCGCGCGGCACCACCGGCACGCCCTCGTCATGGCAGATGCGCAGCGCCGCGGCCACTTCCCCGGTGCTCGCGGGCAGCACCACGGCGAGCGGTGCGCAGCGATAGGCGCTCAGCGCGTCGCATTCATAGGCGCGGGTCTCGTGCGGATCGTCGATGACCGCTTCATCGGGCAACACCGTGCGCAGCCGCGCAACGATTTGCGCGCGCCGCGCCATGATGGCCGGGTTCGGTGCCGGCATGTCCATGAAATCCTCCCTCGATTGGTAAGAAATTAGAACCGGTCGAGTGGGAAGTCCAGCGGTACAAGCAGCATTCGCCCGGTTGCGCACCGACGCCGTGCGCTCAACGCGCCAGATGCGCGGTTGCCTCACCCACGGATTGCACATCGCCAAAGGAACGCGCGATGGTGATCAGGCTGGCCATATGTTCGTCATCCGAGCGCGCGGCGCAGGCATCCGCCAAGAGCACGACACGAAAATTCTCCATCATAGCGTCGCGCGCCGAGCTTTCGCAGCAGACATTGGTCATGGTGCCGGCAATCAGCACCGTATCGATGCCACGCGCGTGCAGCTGATCGGGCAGGGGGCAGGCGCCGGGCAGAAAAGCCGAGAAGCGGTCCTTGTCGACCTCGAAATCGCCCGGCGCCGGTGTCAGCCCGTCGAAATACGCATAATCGGGCTGGCCATGCTGCAACCCGGCGCGAATCTGTGCGCCGAAACCGGGCGGCATCACCGCATCGAACATCACATGCCAATCGCGATCCGAGGGCGGAAAGGCCGAGCGCACCCAGGCCACCGTGCCGCCGTCGGCGCGCATTGCCTGCGCCATGCGGTTTATGGCGGGGACGATGGCGCGCGCCTCGGGCACCTCCAGAAGTGCGCCCTCGGCGCAGAAGATGCGCTGCATGTCGATCACCACCAGCGCGCAGCGCGCCGGATCAAGCCGGTCGAACCGGTGCCGCCGTCCATGACGGGCAATCAGATGCGCCTGCAAATCGGGGGGGAGTTCGGTAGGGTGCATGGCGAACCTCGGCAAAAACGGGCATGATAAAGGGGCAAGGATCGGGCACAAGATGCGGTTGCGACGGAAAACGACACACCGAAACGGCCAGTGGCGAAGAAACGCGGTTTTCACGCGGGGCGCAACCCCGTGAACGCGCTTCGCCTGGGATACCCTGATCCCTTCCCCCCGTTTTGCGAAAGCACTTCAGCGGGCGCGCGGGGCCGATTCGTCACGGCGCTCGCGGCCGCACTGCCAGCAGGGCAAGCCATCGAATGGCTGCCGGGAAAGCTCGATACGCTGCCGCGCTGGCTGGCCGAGGGGCGCATCGATGCCATTGCGCCCAAGGCCGTCACCCCCGCGCGCGCCGATGAATTTGCCTTCTCGCAGCCGCTGATGCAGACCGCCGCCGCACTTTTCGGCCCGGCGCGCTGCCCGCCGCCGGCGCTGCACGCGGCGGGCAGCGCGCGTATCGCCACGCCGCGCCAGGGCCCGCTGGTGGCCATCATTACCCGCCACGCCCCGGCTACCCAACTCGTCATCACCGCCGATTACGCCGAAACCCTCGCCGCGGTGCTCGCCGGCACCGCCGATTTCGGCGCGCTCAATGCCGACGCCGGCGCCGAGTTGGCGCAACGCCAACACCCCGGCTGTTTCTCCCCGCCGGGGCCGTGCTTCGCGCCGCTGGGCCTGGCTGTCGCCACGCTGCCCGGCGACCCGGGCAGCGTGCTGGCGCGCCTTGGCCTGCACCCACTTCATCTTGCCTGAAATACGCCGGGGGGGGGGGGCGGGCCCCCCCCCCCCCGCGCGGGGGGGGGGGGGGGGGGGGGG
>JAFIEG010000118.1 GCA_020832665.1 Pararhodobacter sp.
GGCCGGCCGCCGCGGGGGCTCGCCCCCCCCCCCCCCCCCCATTTCTCACCTGCCCGCGCTATAGCCGCAACGCCTCGCGCGCATTGGTCACCGGCAGGCCCAGCGCCGTGCCCACCGCCTCATAGGTCAACCGGCCGGCATGCACATTGAGCCCGGCCAGCAGATGCTCGTCTTCCGAACAGGCCAGCCGCCAGCCCTTGTTGGCAAGCGCCATCAGGAAGGGCAGCGTGGCATTGCCCAGCGCCTGGGTCGAGGTGCGCGCCACCGCGCCGGGCATGTTGGCCACGCAATAATGCACGATACCGTCCACCTCGTAGATCGGCTCGTGATGCGTGGTCGGGCGCGAGGTTTCGAAACAGCCGCCCTGGTCGATGGCAACATCGACAAGCACGGCGCCGGGCTTCATTGTGGCCAGCTGCGCACGCGTCACCAGCTTGGGCGCCGCGGCACCGGGTATCAGCACCGCGCCGATCACCATGTCGGCCTGGGTGATCGCCTCTGCCAGTGCCGCGCCGCTCGAATAGCCAGTCTTGAACCGCTCGCCAAACACATCGTCGAGATAGCGCAGCCGGGGCAGCGAGCGGTCGAAGACGATCACATCCGCCCCCATGCCGGCGGCGATGCGCGCCGCATGGGTGCCCACCACCCCGCCGCCGATGACGATCACCCGTGCCGGCGGCACGCCGGGCACGCCGCCCATCAGCACGCCCCGCCCGCCATTGGCCTTTTGCAACGACCAGGCACCCATCTGTGGCGCCAACCGGCCCGCCACCTCGGACATCGGCGCCAGCAGCGGCAAGCCGCCGGTACGGTCGGTAACGGTTTCATAAGCGATGGCGGTGCAGCCCGAATCGATCAGTTCGCGGGTCTGTTCGGGGTCGGGGGCGAGATGCAGATAGGTGAACAGCACCTGCCCCTCGCGCAGCATCCTGCGCTCGACGGCCTGCGGCTCCTTGACCTTGACCACCATCTCGGCGCGGGCAAAGACCTCCTGCGCGCTGTCCACGATCTCGGCGCCGGCGGCGCGATAGGCTTCATCCTCGAAGCCCGCGCCCATCCCCGCGCCCGCCTCGATCAGCACCTGATGGCTCGCATCGACGGCCTCCTGCGCCGCCGCCGGCGTCATGCCGACGCGAAACTCCTGCGGCTTGATTTCCTTCGGGCAACCGATCAGCATGGTGCAAAGCCCTCCCCAGCTTTCTGAACGCACTTCTATACAGTTTGCAACTTTCGCCGTTTTTTCAGCGATGATGCTTGGATTTTTCGCCGCTTTCTGTCAGTTCTGTCGAATACTCTGCGGCATAAGGCCGTCAGGACCGAAGGAATTTGCGCTGCGATGCAGCTAGACCATATCGACCGGCGCATCCTGCACCTGCTCCAGCGCGAGGGGCGGATATCGAATGCCGAACTGGCCGAGCGCATCAATCTTTCGGCCTCGGCCTGCCACCGGCGCGTGCAGCGGCTCGAGGCGCAGGGCATGATCGCCGGCTATGTCGCGCTGCTTGATCACCGCAAGGCGGGCAAGCCCAGCACGGTTTTCGTGGAGATCAAGCTCAACAGCCAGAGCGACGAGGTGCTGCTCGCCTTCGAGCGCGGCGTCGCCCGCATCCCCGACATTCTGGAATGCCATCTGATGGCGGGCCAGGCCGATTACCTGCTCAAGCTGGTGGTCGCCGACACCGAGGATTTCGCGCGCATCCACCGCCAGTATCTGGCGCGCCTGCCCGGGGTGGCGCAGATGCAGTCATCCTTTTCGCTGCGCAGCGTGTTGTGGACAACGGCCATCGACCTCTGAGCGGCTTCCGGGTGATCAGTTCGGACAGGTCAGCGATTGTTCCCGCCCGTGCTACCGCCGAAGCAATCAACTGAATCTGGTATCAGATAAACTGCGCCGGGCGCGCTCCCCGCGCCGCCAGGGCAGCTTCTGGCGCTCATCGGCGCTTTGCTCGGTGACCCAGCGCATCCAGCGGCTGTGGCGGCTTGCATTCATGATCTTGCTCCATCGTCGCGGCCTGCGACCGGCCTGGCATTGCTGACAGGCCGGGAATGCAGGCGCAATGCGGCGCAATCTGGGCGCGGTTGTGGGGCTGGCAGGGAATTTCGCAAGGCACCATGCCGACAGGCCCCACCAGGCGGGTTACAGGCGGATCGCCGAGATCAGCCGCCCGTAATCGGCCGCGCCCTCATGCAGCGACCGGCGGTAGGAGAAGAACTGCTCGGGCTGCGAATAGGTGCAGTGGCGGGTCCATTCTGCCGCCCCAACCCCGGCCGCGCGCAGCCGCGCCAGCCCGAAGCCGGGCAGGTCGAACAGATAGCGATCACCCTCGCCATTGGCGAAGAAGCGCGCGTTTTCGGCATCGTCATCTAGAAAACTGTCCAGAAATTCCGGGCCCACCTCATAAGCGCGCTGGCTGATGCAGGGGCCCACCACCGCCACGATATCGCCGCGCGCCGCACCCAGCGCAACCATTGCTTCGAGCGTGGCTTCAAGCACGCCCTCGAGCGCGCCGCGCCAGCCGGCATGCACCGCGCCCACCACGCCGGCGCGGTTATCGGCCAACAGCACCGGCATGCAATCAGCGCTCAATACCGTCAGCGCCAGGCCGGGGCGATCGGTGACCAGCGCGTCGGCCTGCCTCCCCGCCGGGCCATTGTCGGCGCTGGTGACGGTCACCACATTGGCGGTGTGGGCCTGCCAGACCCCGACCAGCGCCGTCGCCGGCACGTCCATGGCCTCGGCCACGCGGGCGCGGTTGATGGCGACAACCTCGCTCTGATCGCCCGAGCCACCGCCGCAATTGAGCCCGGCATACACCCCCGACGACGCCCCGCCCCGGCGGGTGAAGAAGCCGTGCCGCAAGGGCGACAGCGCGTCGGAGGTGAGGATTTCCAGTGTCATCGCAGTTTCACTCTGGTGTCGTGGCTCCGAATTCGTTGCGGGTTTCGCTCTCCTGTTCTGGCCCCGGTTCTGGCCCCGGTTCTGGCGCAAACTCAAATCCCGGTGGCAGCGGCGCCCCCGGCGCAACCAGGGCGAGCGCCTTGAACAAGGTTCCCATTTCCGCCGGGTCGGTCAAGCGCCGAGTTGCGGCGCGGTGGAACTCGAGCGCCTCGCCACTCAGCCCGCGCGCCAGCCGTTCGGCGCGCAGATCGATGCCCAGCCGCGCCAATAGCGCCCCCTGCGCCACAAGGGCGCTGTGGCGAAGGCCGGGCACGGCGCGGGCGAGCGCCTCGAAATCGACATGCGCGGTCAGGTCGGCCATGCCCGGTTCGGCGAAAGGGTCGGCATATTGATGCTGTCGCACCGCCTGAAAGGTATCGCCGCGGCTTCTCCAGTCGCCGTAATCGATCACCACCGCGGCACCGCCATGCGCGGCGATTCGCTCGCCGATCGCGGCCATCGCCGCTGCCGCCGCCGAGCAGACCTCCACCACCTCGCCCTCGCCGGTGTCGGCCAGACGGTGCGCCAGTTCGGGCCGGGGTGCGGCCTCGGTCAGCCCCGGCACCAGAAGGCCATCGCGCAACCCCACCACCCTTTCGCGCCATCCATCGCCCTCGCGCTGGAACTGGCGGATGGGCAGGGCATCGAAGAATTCATTGGCAATCAGCCAGAGCGGCGCCTGCGGCAGATCATCGAGCGTGTCATGCCATGTCACCGGCACCCCCGCCAGCCGCTCGCGCTGTGCCCGGCGCAGGGCGGGCGAGGCCTCGACCAGATGCACCCGCGCGGCCGCGTGAAAGCCCGGCACCGCCCGCGTGGCGCGCCAGATATCGGCCATCAGCGTGCCGCGCCCCGGGCCCGGCTCGGCCAGCACGAAGGGCGCGGGCGCGCCCTGATCGAGCCAGCTTTGCGCCAGCATCAACCCGATCAACTCACCGAACATCTGGCTGATCTCGGGCGCGGTGATGAAATCGCCCGCAGCCCCGAACGGCTCGCGCGTGGCGTAATAACCGTGTGTAGGGTGCAGCAGGCATTCGGCCATGTAATCGGCCAGCGTGATCGGACCGCCCTGCCGGATGCGCTGCGCCAGAAGCTCGGCCAGAGGCTTGGTCATCGAGCCGCCGGTTTTTGCCTTAACGCCACGAAGACAAGCGCCAGCCCCACCGCAAGCAGCGGCAGCGACAGAAGCTGGCCCATGGTCAGCCCGAACTCGCCCAGCGACATCACATGCCCCTGCGGATGGCGGGCCAGAAACTGCGCATCGGGTTCGCGCCAGAACTCGACCAAAAAGCGCGAGGCGCCATAGATGGCGAAGAAGGTGCCGGTGATCAGCCAGGGCCGCGCCAGCGCGTTGAAACGCCGGATCAGCCACCACACGACAAGGCCCAGCAGCAACCCCTCGAGCGCCGCCTCGTAAAGCTGGGTGGGGTGGCGCGCGCAAACCTCATGCGGCCAATCGGGCGGGCAGACGCCGCCATGGCCCGGAAACACCACGCCCCAGGGCGCGGTGGTGGGCCGCCCCCACAGCTCGGCATTGATGAAATTCGCCACCCGGCCCAGAAACAGCCCCACCGCAATGACCATCGACATGGCATCGGCCACCGCCGAGGGCGCCACGCCATTGCGCCGGCAGAAAAGCCAGCCTGCCGCCGCGGCGCCGACAAGCCCGCCATGGAACGACATTCCCCCTTCCCAGACTCGCAGGATCTGCCCGGGATTGGCCAGATAATAGCCCGGCTGGTAGAAGATCACGAAACCCAGCCGCCCGCCCAGGATGACACCGACAACGATCCAGGTGAGCAGCACCTCGGCGCGCTCGGGCGCCATCGGGGCCGTAGCGCCGGGCCACAGCGCCGGCCGGCGCAGCGCTGCCACGATCAGCCGCCAGCCGATCAGAAAACCGGCGATATAGGCCAGCGCATACCAGCGCAGCGCAAAGGCGAAATTGCCAAGCTCGATGCGAAAGATCTCGGGCGAGACCGGCGGAAAGGCGATCTGCAAGGCAAGCATGGCGGCTCCATCTTAGGCTCGCGCCTGTCTGACCGGGCGCGGGCGGCAAAGTCAACCGGCAGCGCGACGCAGTGCGGGCTGCGCTCCGGCTTGTGATTTTCCCCCGCGCCCGCCATATAGAAGGCTGTGAAGGCACAGGAGGGCGCCATGCAGCAGGGCAACCGTTTCTTTGACGATCTTGCAAAGCTGATGACCAATGCCATGGGCGTGGCGCAGGGAGCCCGCGCCGAGGCCGAGACCGCCTTTCGCAGCCTGCTCGACCGCTGGCTGGCCGAACGCGACTTCGTCACCCGCGAGGAATTCGACGCCGTGCGCGCCATGGCGCAAAAGGCACGCGAAGAGAACGAGGCGCTCAAGGCCCGCATCGAGGCGCTGGAGGCAGGCAAGGGGAAAGGCAAGTGAACGCGCCGCACGCGGGCACGGCGGCACTTCCCAGATTCGTGAAAAACGCATAGCCTTTCGCCTGCCACAAGGGGGTGGTGCGAGGAGGCTTCGGAATGTTGCACTGGCTTGGCGCCGAATGCCGGCGCATCGGCTGGACGCTGGTCTGGTCATGGCGCGGCTGGCGCGCGGCCTGGGCCACGGAAAAGACATTGCGGCAGTGGAGCATCGCCAATGTCATCTCGGCCGCCTGCGCGCTGGCGCTGCCGCTCAGCCCGGGCGAACGCGCGCTGATCATCGCGTTGGGCCTGCTCATCCTTGCCGCTGAATTGCTGAACACGGCCATAGAGGAAATCACCGACTACATCTCGCAGCGCCACCACCCGCGCGCGGCCAAGGCCAAGGATTGCGGCAGCGCCGGGGTGGCGCTGACAGCAATCGCGGCGGGGATTGCCTGGCTGGTGGTGCTGTGGGGGCTTTACGGGCCATGACCCGGCGGCGAGCATCCCTGACGGCTCATTACTCGATCTCGCGCGCCTCCGAGGCAAGCATGATCGGAATTCCGTTGCGAATCGGAAAGGCCAGCCGCGCCGTGGCCGAAACCAGCTCCTGGCGCGCCGCGTCATAGCTCAGCCGGCCCTGCGTGACCGGGCAGACCAGCGCCTCGAGCATCTTGCGGTCGATCGGCGGCGGTGCATCGGCGCCCGGCTCGGTGCTCATTGCATCCGCCCCCCGGCTTCGCCATCATCACCGGCGCCGGCGCGCATGGCGAATTCCATCAGCGTGACCAGTGTCTCGCGCCTTGTCGCCAGTGAGGGCGCCTCAAGCAGCGCCTGGCGTTCCTCGGGGGCAAAGGGGCACAGCATTGAAAGCGCATTGACCAGAAGCTCGTCATCGGCCTGCTTCAGGCTCTCCCAATCGGTGGACAGCTCGACCGTGGCGAAATACCGCTCGAGCAGCGCCATGAAGCGATCGCGCTCAAGCCCCGCATCCTTCTCGGCCGGGCCCAGATCGGCCTCGAACCCCTGCCAGGACGCCTTGACCCGCCGATAGGGCACGAACCCCTCGACCTCGGAAACCACCCTGAAACGCGACACCCCGGTGAGGGTAATCATGTAGCGCCCGTCCTCGGTCTCGGAAAAGGCGGTCAGCCGCCCGGCACAGCCGATGGCATGCAGGCGCTTCTCGGCGCTGCCCGGCACCTCGCGCGGCTGGATCATGCCGATCAGGCGCTCGCGCGTCTTCATGCAGTCCTCAAGCATCGCCAGATAGCGCGGCTCGAAGATATGCAGTGGCAGCCGCGCCCGGGGCAGCAGCAGCGCCCCTGGCAAGGGAAAGATCGACAGCGTCTCGGGAAGATCGGCAGCCTTGAGCATGAGCACAACCTAAACCGAAAGCCGGCTCAGGCAAATATCATCGAGCTGAGCCGGCGCCGCCCCTTCTGAACCAGCGGATCATTGGGCTTGAGCGCCTCGAAGATGGTGAAGAGCTGGGCGCGCGCGGCACCATCATTCCATTCGCGGTCGCGCCGGAACAGCTCAAGCAACTCGTCGATGGCGCCGGCGGCGTCGCCCTTGGCATAGAGCGCCTGCGCAAGATCGAACCGCGCCTGGTGATTGCCGGGATCCGCAGCCAGCGCGGCGCGCAACTCATCGACCGGGCCGGCATCGGCGGCCTGACGCGCCAGCGCCAGTTGCGCGCGCGCCGCCTCCAGCGGCTGTGCCTGGGCGATGGCGGCGGGGGCGTTGGCCAGAAGCGCCTCGGCCTGATCCAGCTCGCCCATCGCCACATGCGCCCGCGCCAGCCCGCCCAGCGCCTCGGCATTCTCGCCCTCCTGGCCCAGAATCGCGGCAAAGACCTGCGCGGCATCCACCGCTGCGCCCTGGGCCAGCATCGTTTCGGCCTCTGCCAGCGCCTCGCCCAGCCCGTCATCGCCGGCCAGGCCGGTCAGCTTGTCGACGAAGGCCTTCAACTCGCTGGCCGGCAGCGCGCCCTGAAAGGCATCGACCGGGCGCCCCTGCCAGAAGGCATAAACGGTGGGAATCGACTGGATGCGCAACTGCGCGGCGATGTTCTGGTTCTCGTCGACATTGACCTTGACCATGCGCACCTTGCCGCGCGCCGCGGTCACCGCCGCTTCCAGCGCCGGGCCCAGCGTCTTGCACGGCCCGCACCAGGGTGCCCAGAAATCGACGATGACCGGCACCTCCTGGCTGGCATCGACAACATCGGCCATGAATTCGGCCTCATTCGTGTCCTTGATCCATCCCCCGGCGGGCGCAGCGGCGCCGCCTCCCAGCGAAAGTTCCACCATTTGCATTCTCCTGCCTTGCAGCCTGGCCCCTATATGCGCATCGCGGCCGGAAAGGCCAAGGGGCCATTCGGCCGGGCCATGCCCCTTCATCTTGCCCCGAAATACGCACGGGGTTTGCAAAGGGGGGCGTGACCCCCTTTGCCGCGGGAGCGCACCGGGCGCGCCGCCCCCCGCGCCCACCGCACCCAGCAACCACCCCCCCCTGGAACACAGCGAACACCAGCGC
>JAFIEG010000119.1 GCA_020832665.1 Pararhodobacter sp.
CGCCCCCGCCGGCGGCCCCCCCCCCCCCCCCCCCCCCCCCCCCCCCCCCCTCCCCCTTCCCCCTGCTCACACCGCCAGATCGAAACGCGCGAAAACCGGCGCGTGGTCCGAGGGCTTCTCCCAGCCGCGCGCCGCGCGCAATATCTTGCTGCCATGCCCGGCATTTGCAATATCACGGCTGGCCCAGATGTGATCAAGCCGGCGCCCCCGGTCCGAGGCGTCCCAGTCGCGCGCGCGATACGACCACCAGCTGTAGAGCTTGCCCTCGGGCAGGTCCTGGCGGGTGATATCCACCCAGCCGCCCTCATGGCGCGCCTCTTCCAGCGCCTCGGTTTCTGCCGGCGTGTGACTGACGACCTTGAGAAGCTGGCGATGGCTCCAGACATCATCCTCGCGCGGGGCGATGTTCAGATCGCCCAGCAAGATCGCGCGCTCGGGCCGCCCGGTGCGGAAACGCTCGCGCAGTTCGGCCACGAAATCCAGCTTGTGGGCAAACTTGTCATTCGCCTCCCTGTCGGGCACATCGCCGCCGGCGGGCACATAGCAATTGTGAATCACCACGCCGTTTTCCAGCCGCGCCGTGACATGGCGCGCATCGCCCTTGCCGCACCAGTCGATATGGCCGGCATCTTCCAGCGGCAGCCGCGACAGGATCGCCACGCCGTTATAACCCTTCTGCCCGCGCGCCACCATCCAGCGATAGCCCAGCGCGGCAAACCCCTCGGCGGGAATATGCTCGACCGGGCTCTTGCATTCCTGCAGGCACAATATGTCGGGGGCCTCCTCGCGCAGAAGCTTCTCGACAAGCCCGGCGCGCAGACGCACCGAATTGATGTTCCAGCTGGCGATGGTGAAGGGCATGGCGGCTCCTGTCGTGATGCGGCCTCCTAGTTAGTGCTATTTCAAGGCGAGGGGAAACCGGTTTTCCCGCGTCAAGCGCCCGGCCGCGAGGCGCGCGGCCCCTGACATGCCTCGAAGAACCCGAATGGCCGCACGCGCCGATGAGCCGGGCCGTGGCGAAAAAAAGGCCCGGCTGCGCAGAGCACGGGCCGGGCCAGTCCAACAGGGAGAATTTTGCCTTTAGACCAACAAAGGCAAACTGGCGCTGATACAGATCAGGTTTCGCGCATCTGCAAGGCTGTTTTCCCGGAAATCGCCAGCCCGCGCGAGGTTTCTTCCATAAAAAAGGCCCGGGCGATGCCCGGGCCAGTCCAACAGGGAGGAAGACGTGCCATGACCCCGACACGCCAAGGGGATCTTCAAAGAACAGTATCACCGCAAATGATTGATATCCGGTGAAGACATTAACAATATGGCGCGCGGCAAACGCCCTTCAAGGCACCAACCGGTAGCCCCCCGGCTCGGTGACCAGAAGGCGCGCATTCGACGGGTCGGGCTCGATCTTCTGGCGCAGCCGGTAGATATGGGTTTCCAGCGTGTGCGTGGTCACCCCGGCATTGTAGCCCCAGACCTCGTGCAGCAGCACATCGCGCGCGGCCAGCCCGTCAGGTGCACGGTAAAGAAACTTCAGAATGTTGGTTTCCTTCTCGGTCAGCCGGATCTTGCGCTCCTTCTCATCGACCAGCATCTTCTGCGCGGGCCGGAACTGATAGGGGCCAAGCTGGAAAACAGCGTTTTCCGATTGTTCGTGCTGGCGCAGCTGGGCACGAACGCGCGCCAGCAGAACCGGAAAGCGGAATGGCTTGGTGACATAGTCATTGGCCCCGGCATCGAGCCCCAGGATGGTGTCGGCGTCGCTATCCTGCCCGGTGAGCATGACGATGGGGCATTTCACCCCCGCCTTGCGCATGCGCTTGCACAGCTCGCGCCCGTCGGTGTCGGGCAGGCCGACATCGAGCAGCACCAGATCGAACTGGCCCTGCTTGACCTTCTCCATCGCTTCGGCGCCATCGGCGGCCTCGAAGGCGTCGAAATCCTCGGTCATCACCAGCTGTTCGGCCAGCGCCTCGCGCAAATCCGCGTCGTCATCGACCAGCAGGATCCTGTTCAGCTTCGACATGCGTCTTCTCCATTCGAGGCGGCTTCCTTACACGGCGACGTGAGGCGCCGACGCCCCGCTTTCAAGCATTGCAACACTTGCCTCACGCGCTCGTGTCGCCTGAGCGGGCAATGTTTCAATTTCCTGCCCAGCAGGCTACATCTGGGCAATCACCGCCAGCCGGATGCACCATGAGCCTTGCCCCCAGCCCCGTCGAACGCCTCAGTCGTGCCCGCGCGGATCTGCGCATGGGCCTGCCCGTGGTCTTGCATGACGGGTCCGCTCCGGCGCTCGTCGCCGCGGCCGAGACCATCACAACCGAAAGGTTGGGCGATCTGCGTGCCCTGCCCGGCCGGCCGGTGCTGGCGCTGACCGCGCATCGCGCGCACACGCTCAAGGCGCGCGCCTATGACGGCGACCTGGCGCGCGTGGCAATCCCGTTTGATGCCGATACCGCCTGGCTGCGCGCCCTGGCCGACCCTGCCGACGATCTGACCCACCCCATGAAAGGCCCGCTGATGACCCTGCGCGACGGGCCGGTCACGCTGCACCGCGCCGCGCTGGCGCTGGTCAAATCGGCGCAGCTTCTGCCCGCGGCGGTGGTGGTGGAAACCGTGCAGGCAACCGCGCTCGCCGCGCAGCACGGGCTCACCATGCTGGGTATCGCCGAGGCCACGATCCCCGAAACCCGCCTCTCGCCGGTGATCGCCGCGCGCGTGCCCATGCGCCTGGCGCGCGAAGGGCGGCTGCATGTGTTCCGCCCCCAGGATGGCGGGGTCGAGCATTACGCGGTCGAGGTGGGCCGGCCCGACCGCCATGCCCCGGTGCTGGCGCGGCTGCATTCGGCCTGCTTCACCGGCGACGTGCTGGGCTCGCTGAAATGCGATTGCGGCCCGCAGCTGCACGCCGCGCTCGCCGCCATGCAGGAAGCAGGTTCAGGCGTGCTGCTCTATCTCAACCAGGAAGGGCGCGGCATTGGCCTGGCCAACAAGATGCGCGCCTACTCGCTGCAGGATCAGGGCTTCGACACGGTCGAGGCCAATCACCGCCTGGGCTTCGAGGATGACGAGCGCGATTTCCGCCTTGGCGCCGAATTGCTGCGCCGGATGGGTTTTGCGCAGGTACGGCTGCTCACCAACAACCCGGCCAAGCTGGCGATGCTGCAAAAGGGCGGCATCACCGTCACCGAGCGCGTGCCGCTCAAGGTGGGGCTGACGGAAGAAAACGCCGCCTATCTCGCCACCAAGGCCGCCAAATCGGGGCATCTGCTTTGATCCGGGCCAATGACCTCGTCGTCACCCGCCACGGCGCGCGCTTCATGGGCCGCGCCTTCCCCTGCGCCATCGGCCGCACCGGCATCACCGGCGCCAAGCGCGAGGGCGACGGCGCCACCCCCGCCGGCGCGCACCGCATCACCGGCTTGCTATACCGGCCCGAGCGCATCGCCCGCCACCGCCTGCCACCTTGCGCGCAACCCATCCGCCCCGGCGATCTGTGGTGCGACGATCCGCAATCGCCCCGCTACAACCTGCTCACAACCGCGCCCCTTGTCGCCAGTCATGAGAACCTGCGCCGCGCCGATCCGCTCTATGACATCGTGCTCACCACCAGCTGGAACTGGCCCCATCCCCGCCCCGGGCTGGGCTCGGCCATCTTCATCCATATCTGGCGTGCGCCACGCCATCCCACCGCCGGCTGCGTGGCTTTTGAGCGCGCAGCCCTGCTATGGATCGTCAACCGCCTGGCACCAGGCTCCCGCCTGATCGTCAGAGGCGAAGCCCCTTCATCTTGCCGATAAATACTCCGGGGGAGTCCAGCCCCTTTTCGGGGCTGGACGGGGGCAGCGCCCCCCGCCCCGCCTAACCCGCGCTACGCGCCCCGAAGATCGCCGAGCCCACGCGCACATGCGTCGCCCCCAACGCCACCGCCGTCTCGAAATCGTCGCTCATGCCCATCGACAGGCCGGAAAGCCCGTTGCGCGCGCCAATCTCTCCCAGCAGCCGGAAATGCGGCGCGGGGTCTTCATCCACGGGCGGGATGCACATCAGCCCCGCCAGCGGCAGATCCATCGCCCGCACCCGGGCGATGAACTCGTCCGCCGCATCGGGCAGCACGCCGGCCTTTTGCGGCTCGGTGCCGGTATTGACCTGCACGAACAGATCGGGGCAGGCGCCGCGCTCTTGCGCCAGACGTGCCAGCGTGCTGGCCAGCTTCGGCCGGTCAAGCGATTGAATTGCATCGAACATTTCGACCGCGGCGCGCGCCTTGTTGCTCTGCAAGGGGCCGACCAGATGCAGCGAAATGCCCTCGAACCGCGCCTGAAAATCGGGCCAGCGCGATTGCGCCTCCTGCACCCGGTTCTCGCCGAACAGCCGGTGGCCCTGTTCGAGCACCGCCTCCACCCGCTCGGGCGGCTGCACCTTCGACACAGCGATCAGCTTCACCGTGCCGGGCGCGCGGCCGGCCTTTTCCTCGGCGGCGCGCAATCGATCGAGAATGGCCTGAAGTGACATGCGCCTGCATCCCTGGCTGCCCTTGTTCGGGCCGGCACAGTAGAGCATTTCCGGGGCAGGGGAAAACCGGTTTCAAAGCGCGATGGGGTCAATCACAAGCACTTGCCCGGGCGCGCCAGCCAGGGGGACGCGCCCGCCCGCCCCGTCACGCCAAAGGCGTGCCTGCGGCACGACGCGGGCGCGTTCCGCGCCCACCTCGGGCGAGCGCGCCCCCGTCTCGCAATCGTTGTGCTTTGGCTTGAACTCGGTTGGACGAAACACCCCTATTCGCGCGGGTTCGCCTGCCCGTGCGGCCAAGGCGGGCGCGGCCGGTCCAGGTTGCTGGCCTCGACACCCAGATCGAGCACCAACCTTATGCCATTGTCGAATTGCCGGCTGAGCTGCATGTTCAGCACCGCGCCCGCGCCCGGGCGCATCCGGGATTCGCCGCTGTCGCGGCCGCTCTCATAGATGACGCCAAAGCGCATCTCGCCACCATAGGAGAGGTCCCACGCCGCCGCCGGCGCGGCGGAAACCGCCAGCAGAAGCGCCGCCAAAGGGGCCATGAACGCGGCTGTGAATGTGGGCTGAAAGGGCGGTTTCATCGGCGACTCTCCAAGCGGCAGCAGTCACGGCCTGCATAGCACAAACCGGCCCGGCAGGAAAGAATGCCCGCCCGCGCTTGCAAGAAACAAGAAAGCGGCTCGCAACCCGCCCCTAGCGCCGCATCGAGCGCATGTCGTCGGAAAGCCCGTGGAATACCCCGCCGATTCCGTCGGTTACCGCCGTTACGGTTTCACACCCCGGAAGTATCAACACGATGATCGCCGCGCCCAGAAGCGCGATCTTGCTGCTTTTCATCCTGCCTGCCTCGGTTCTTCACTGTTTTCTGCCTCATAGCAGAAAAAACCGCAAAATGCAAAAGAGCGGGCACAGGGCCCGCTCTTTCATCAGTTCTTGATCCGGCTGGATCAGAAGCTGAAGATCACACCCAGCTCGGCACGGTTCTCGCCGCCGGCCACACGCTCCAGGTTGGCGCCGATGGTGGCGCCGCCGCCCAGGCCGTAGCGGTAGCTGATGCCACCGACATTCATGCTGTTGTGCTGGCCGACATAGGCGCTGGCGGTGCCGCCGCCCACATCGACGCGGCCACCCAGGGTGAAGAAGTCATTACCGAAGATGCGCGAGTAGATGGCGCTCGCGCCCCAGTCACCGGCGTTGTACGAGGCCGAGATGGTGCGGTAACGCGCAGCGTTGTTGGCCCAACCGGCCGCGACGGTGAAGGCGTCGAAGCTGGCCTGACCGGCAACTTCGGTGTGGCCGCCACGGGCGCGGGCGATACCGACACGGTAATCACCCATGCTGTAGGTCACGCCAGCCAGCTGCGACATGCCCGCACCGAACGAGTCGATGTTGTACGAGCCGGCACCACCGGTGTAGTGGCCGCCGAACTGCTGGAAGGTGCCGCCGGTGTAGCCCATCGGCACGGCGCCGGTGATACCGAACGCTTCGATCGGACCCGCCTGGTTGCCGAAGGTCAGGCGCAGGCCCGAAGCTTCAACCCAGACGTTGTTGCCGTTGAAGTCGCCGACCATGCCATCGTCCCAGCGGACGCGCGTGAACATCCCGAAGCTCAGGCCGTGATCGCCCTGAACAGTGGCGGCGAAGTTCAGGTTAACCCGGCGCTCCATGCGCCAGTCACCAAGACCGCCGCCCCAGCCGCCGCTGCGGTACTGAACACCCATGCGGGCATCGCCGCCGATGTTCAGCGCCTGGGACGAAGCCATGCCAGCCGACAGGACCAGCGCGCTCGTAGCAAGGAGAATCTTTTTCATGTTTTCCCTCGTTGACTTGAAGTGCTGCCCACCTTGCCTGCAAGCTGGGTCTGTGCCTATTTCCCGTCTTCGCCCTCTTTTTGCAAGCGCCAGCCGAAACGCCTGCGCAACTAAGCCTGTTTGTGGTGCAATTCTGCCACGCCAGCTTTGTTTGGCTCGGCGCGCCCCCGATACTGCCGCCGGGTCATCCGATCGGTCACGGCGCTTGTATCAAGGGCTCGCCAGCAACCTGCCAACCGCAGGATGGGCAATGCTGCCCATCCTGCCAGTTCGGCATTCGCCACGCGATCAACCGGACCGGGCATGACCTGCCCCTCGGCGCTCAGAACCGGAAGCTGACACCCAGCGAAGCCGTGGCGCGCCCGCCCACGCGCTCGCCGCCAGCCACGATGCGCGCACCACCGCCCACCCCGTAGCCATAGCTGAGCCCATAGGCATTGTTGCCGCCCGTGCGCCCGACATAGCCGTAGGCCTCGCCCGCGCCCAGCGCGGCATTTGCTGCCACGCTCCAGTTGGTCTGCGCGCCCACCCGCGCCGCAAGGCCGGTCACGCCCCACTCGCCGCCGTCGTAATGCGCCGAAATGGCGCTGGCGCGCAATGTGCCGCCGCGGGCCGTCTGGTGGCCGGCGGCCAGGGTGAAGGCGTCGATCTGCGACCGCGCCGCAATCTCGATGCCGCGCCCGCGCTCGGTCGAGATGGCCGCCTGCCAGTTGTCGGCGCTGTAGCGCAGATGCACGGTAGATTCGCCCCCGGCATTGTTGCCGGTGGCGCCGGTGCCGTTGAAGCGGGTGACCACGCCGCGCAACCCGCCGGTTTCGCCATGGAGTTGGCCGCCCTCATAGCCGACCCGCCCGCCGATTCCGCGCGCCGTGCCGGTGGTGGCAATGGCGCCGTCCTGGTTGCCGAAGGTCAACTGCAGATTCGCGGCTTCGGCCCAGACGCGGTGGCCCGAGAAATCGCCGGTGCCGCCCTGGCTGACCTCAACCCGGCTGAAGGCGCCAAAGCGCAAGCCATGATCGGCCTCGGCGCTGGCGGTGAAGTTGAGTTGCAGGCGCGATTCGGTGCGCCAGTTGGTTCCGCCGGCAAATCCGTTCGAGTCGTATTGCACGCCCATGCGGCCATTGCCGGCAATGGAAAGGCCCTGCGCATGCGCCATGGCCGAAGAAGCGGCCAGAAGGCCGGCGGAAAGAAATAGGATTTTCATGATTGCCCTCGCTGACTGGCAAGTTTCGTGGTTGCCTGGCGTCAGCTGGGTCGGGCGGCTGAATGCCCTGCCGGGGCGGCACTTTCAACCCCGCCGGGCCTGACGCGGGGCGAAACCCGGGGCAAGCCGCCTGCCTGTTGCCCTTGCGCAACAGGCAGGCGGCCACAAGGCCGGCCCCCTACCCCGCCAATTTGGTTTTTAGGCCCCGCGGGGCCGCGAAAATACGCGCGCAAACGGGAAA
>JAFIEG010000120.1 GCA_020832665.1 Pararhodobacter sp.
GGGGGGGCCGCCGGGGCACTTGCGGGGGCCCCCACCCCAGAAGGATCGTGCCCGCCTAGAGCCGCCCCATTATGCCCAATCCCATAGCCCGGGACCGAGCCGCGCCATGTCGTTTCGGCTGCAATTGATTCGCCTCTGGATGCGGCAGGAATGGTTGCTGCTGCCGCTTCTTGCGCTTTTGCCGGTCCTGCTCTGGCAGGTGCCGACAGGGCCCTCGGCACTGGCGGTGCTGGTCGACTGGAAGACGATCGGCGCGCTGGCCGGTTTGATGGTGCTCAGCCGCGGGCTGGAGGCAAGCGGGCTGATCGACCGCGCCGGCCGGATCGTCATCGGGCGGTCGCGCAGCGAGCGCGGCCTGGCAATGGCGCTGGTCATCTTCGCCGCGGTGCTTTCGGCGGTGGTGACCAATGATGTGGCGCTTTTCGTCACCGTGCCGCTGACACTGGCGCTGTCGCGGATGGTGGCGCTGCCGGTGGGACGGCTGGTGATCTTCCAGGCGCTGGCGGTCAATGCGGGCTCGACCGTCTCGCCGGTGGGCAACCCGCAGAACCTTTTCCTTTGGCAGGTCTCGGGCGCGGGTTTCGCCGAGTTTGTGCTGGCGATGCTGCCGCTGGCCGCGGCCATGATGGCAATCCTGCTGGCGCTAGTGCCGCTGGCCTTCGGCGCGCGGCAACTGGCGCTGAGCGAGCCCGGCGCGCCGCTGGCGTTGCAACCCCGGCTGATGGTGGTTTCACTTTCGGCCTATCCGCTGTTTCTGCTCATGGTGAATGCGGGGCAGGCGCTGCCGGGCGCCGGCATCGTGATCGCGCTTTACGCCATCGCCTTCCGGGCGGTGCTGCGCTGGGTGGACTGGCCGTTGTTGCTGGTCTTCGTGCTGATGTTCGTGAATCTCGGGCTTCTGGGCCGGTTGCCCGCCATTGCCGCAGGAGTGCCCGCGGCGCTGGAACTGCCCGGCGGCGTCTACGCCCTCGGCGCGCATTTGTCGCAGGGAATGTCGAATGTGCCGGCGGCGATCTTCCTGGCCCCCTTTACCGAGGATTGGCGCGCGCTGGCCTGGGGTGTCGGCGTCGGCGGTTTCGGGCTGGCGATCGGCTCGCTTGCCAACCTCATTGCGCTGCGGCTTGTGCGCGCGCCCGGTCTCTGGCGGCAGTTCCACCTTTGGTCGCTGCCCATGTTCGCGCTCAGCTTCGTTGCCGGAGCGTTGCTGATCAGGCTCTGAGCATCGTTTTGGCTGCGCTCGGCATCGGTTTCTTCTGTTCGGAGAAACGGGCGCAGCGACCGCTTTTATGTCGAATCCGGTCTGGCTCATCAAAGGCGCTTGGCGATTTCCTCGAGCATTACCTCGGTGGCGCCGCCGCCGATGGCCTGCACACGGGCATCGCGGACCATGCGTTCGATCTCGGTGCCGTGCATGTATCCGAAGCCGCCATGGAATTGCTGGCAGTCATACATGACCTTGTTGACCAGCTCGCCGCAAAGCGCCTTGATCGCCGAGACCTCGCGCACGCAATCCGTGCCCTGATCCATCGCCACCGCCGTCTGCCAGATCAGCGCCCGCGTCGCCGCCACCTCGGCCCAGCGCTGCGCCAGGCGCTGGCGGATCGCCTGCTTGTCCCACAGCGTGGCGCCGAATGCCTTGCGGTCCTTCACATAGTCGAGCGTGATGTCCAGCGCGCGCTGCGCCTCGCCCATCGCCTGCGCGCCAAGCACCAGCCGCTCGTTCTGGAAGTTCTGCATGATCGCGTAGAAGCCGCCATCAACCTCACCCAGCACCTGATCGGCAGGGATGCGCACCTCGTCGAGCACCAACTCGGCGGTGTCCGAACTGCGCCAGCCCGATTTGTCGAGCTGCTGCGCGACGGAAAAGCCGGGTGTGCCCTTCTCGACGATGAAGATTGTTGTCCCGCGCGAGGGTTTGGCCTGCATGTCGGTGCGCGCGGCAACGAAATAGAGATCACCCAGCACGCCGTTGGTGATGTAGAGCTTGCGCCCGTTCAGCACCCAGTGGTTGCCATCCAGCCGCGCGCGGGTGCGGATGCCGGCCACGTCCGAGCCGGCATCGGGCTCGGTCACCGCCACCGCCGTGATGCTGCGCCCGGCGATGATGTCGGGCATGTAGCGCGCCAGCTGTTCGGGGCTGCCGGCATTGGCCAGATGCGGCGAGGCCATGTCGGTATGCACCAGCACCGTGATAGCAAAGCCGCCATAGCCCGAGCGGCCCAGCTCTTCGGCGAGGATGGCGGTGGCGAGCATGTCCATCTCGGCGCCGCCATGTTCCTGGGCGTAGCGGATGCCCAGAAAGCCCAGCTCGCCCATGCGGCGCAAGGTATCGCGCGGGACATGGCCTGCCCTTTCCCATGCATCGGCTTGGGGGCGCACCTCCTCGGTGATGAAGCGGCGCAGCTGGTCGCGAAAGATGCGGTGCTCATCGGTCAGAAAGGGAAAGTCAGCCATCGCGGGTTTTCCTCCTCAGGCGTCATGCGGGCCAGCAGGACGCCGGCGGGAACGGTGGAGCCCCTTTCATGCGGCGGCTCAACAAGGATGCCGCTGCAGGGCGCGGCCAGGTTCTGAATCAACTTCATCGCCTCGAAAACCGCATCCCGGTTGCCCTGTTTCACCCGCGTGCCCTTCGGTGTCATCGCCGGTCATGTGTCGGGGCATCGGGCATTTTTTCGCCAAAGAAGCTGATCAGATCGTTGTCGTCAATGCGCTGCCGGGTACTCGCGGATTTTTCGTTTCAGCGCCTCGGTCGGATCGCCGAAATCCTCAAGGCTGGCATCCCCTGGCACGGCCGCGCCGATGTCGGCGCGCAACGCTGCCAGCGATTTGGGCGCGTCCGAGCGCAGCATCACCTGCACCCCGCCGGTGAAGTCGATCCCCGGCAGGAACAGCGTGGCGCTCAGCAGGCCAAGCGCGGTTGCCCTCGACGACAATTGCGTTGTCAGCGGCGCGCGCGCATCCCGGCTTTGACACTGCACTGCGCGGCTGATGCAATCGCGCACAGAATCACAAGAGTCTGGTCCCGATCGGGCATCAGCAGAATAACTTCGCGAAGCAAAATTATATTCAAGAAAACCCCTGCATGAATGGAAGCATTGTTTTGCAATGCTATGTTTTTGCTATCATATAATGATGCAGTGGCATATCAATATACTTCATGATACAAAGCAATTGTTGCGAGCGAACATGCCTTGCAGAAGCTGGGCGCTCGGTTGGATGAAGTTGATGAAGGAAAAACCGTGCACACCAAAGACCAACAGAAAGGTTACATCGCCATCCTTGGATGGAGCTTGAGATGCATCGATGCACTTGAGAGATTCGACCGGCGCTATGTGATTGTCGCGCCGCAATGGGCCGAGGATTATGCGACGCAGCACGATATTCCGTTCATCAGCTGGGATTTCGAGCGCCTGAATGATCGCTCGTTCGAACTTGCGACCAGGCTCAACGAGATGGGCGTCGATGTGGCCATTCCGCTGTTTGAGGAAACGGTCGAATGGGCGGGCGCGGTCAATTCCGTGCTCATGGGCAACCCGCGCCTGCTGGGTCAGTCGATGCTGTTTCGGGACAAGTCGCTGATGAAGCGGCGGGCGCAGCTTGGCGGTATCAGGGTCGGGATTTTCGAGGAAGCGATGGATCAGACCGACGTGATCCGCTTTCTCAAGCGCGTGAACCAGACTTTGCTGAAACTGGACGGAGACCCGAACGACCCGATCCACTTCAAGGCTTTCGACAAGGCCGGCTGTCTTGGCCATCGGGTCATCCGCTCGCCCGACGATGTGGCCGCAATTGCCGATGACGAGTTCCCGGCGCTGCTGGAATCGCATCTGGACGGATGGGAGTTCGCGGTCGAGGCCTGGATCAAGGACCGCAAGATCCAGTTCCTGAACATCTCGGAGTATGTGACGCTGGGCTATTCGGTCTTTGTGCCCGCGACGCCGGAGCTGGAGAAATATCGCGCCAAGATAACCGAGCAGATCGAAAAGCTGATCGAGGTGTTCGATATCGATTTCGGGTTCATCCACCCCGAGTATTTCGTGACCAATGACGGCACGATGTATTTCGGCGAAGTGGCCTACCGCCCACCTGGCTTCAACGCGTTCGAGTTGATGGAACGCGCCTATGGCTTCAATGCCTATCAGGCGCTGGTTCTGGCCTTCGATCCAAAAGCCACACAGGAAGAGCTGGACGCGTTTTTCCCGACTCCGGTGAAGGATGCCAAGGGCCATGCCGGGTGCTTCGGAGTCTATCCCCGCCGCCGCGTTGTCAGCGAGCTGAGCATCCCGCCGGAAACCGAGAATGACCCCTATTTCGAGTTCCACGAGCTTGCCCCGCCGATGGAATCGAAGGTGACCAAGCGAACCGCCTTCGGCACGCATTGGGGCCTGGTGTATTTCTTCGGAGAAGACCCGCACCGCCTGCGCGATCTATTGAAAGCACAGGAGGATCTGGACTTCTATTTGTGACGCCACCCAGCGCCCGCGAGAAGCGCGGGCCTGGTGATTGATCAAACAGCCTGGCGGTTGCCCGTTCGGCATCGCCAAGCCCCGCGCGCCATGACATTGCAGCAGTTGCGCCTTTTCATGTCGCGCGGGCTTGTATTCGGGGCGCGCACTCGCAAGGCTTGGCGCCAGCAGGTTAGCAGCGCTTTGGCGCGTAACAGGACAGTCACGGATGACAACGAGCCTTCAGGACGACACCCTCGATCCGATCATGCGCAGCTTCGAGCATGTGCTGTCCCAACTCTCGGGTGCCTCGTTTGCGGGCAAAGCGACCTATCAGGGCCGCATGCTTGACACGATCAAGCGTCTGTTGAAGCACCCTTCGGGGATCGCGGCGATAGAGCCACGCATCGGGGAACTGGAACAGGCCGGCATCTTTGAAGGAACCGACTGGGCTGTGCCGTCCAGCCTTGTTCCGGGCATGGTCGGCAACACATTGCGAATGGCCGAGCCGCGGACTGTCGCCCTGGAATGCATCAGCCTGCTTCGCTTTCTCGCTGCGGCTCGCGATGAGAAAGCGCAGCCGAGCCTGCCGACAGAGCATGCGCGGCATTTCCTGGCACAGGTTCTGGCACTGAATCTGGATCGCATTCTGGGCGCACACCACGAAGCGGCTCGCATCAAGGCGGGCGAGCTGGACAGTGCCGTGGACGCGCTGCTCAAGCATATCCTGGCTAATGTCGGAACCGAAGGGATTCTGGGTCAGCTTGTCGACGAGGTGTGGCGCATCCTGCGCCAGCGCCCCATTCAGGTCGATCATGTGAAGTCGATGATCCTGCAGATCGCGCTTGCCATGAAGGAAGAGGGGCAGAGCTTCAGCGCCAGCGACACGCGGCTGGGGGCCGACCGCCTTATCAGCGCGCTGTTCGGGCCGACCGAACTATGCCGCGAAGATCCTGGACTGGAGGTATATCGCGACCGTCTGGGAGCCGCGGATACGGGAACCTTGCAGGCCGAAGCAACCGGCATGGCGCGCGCCATGCATGATACTGGCCTTGTGTCGGATTACCACGCCGCGTTTCTGCGCTTCGTGCTTGAAAGCGGCCAGGGCCATCTTGTGTCCGATGCGTTGGGCCTTAGCAGCACCGGGCTTGATTCGTTGCGCTGTTATCAGGCGCTTGTGCAGCAGTTGATCGAAGTCGCCGTGCGGCAGGGAACGGCGCAAGCCGTGCTTGGAATTGCATTGATGCTGGAACGCGGCATCCTGTATTCGCCGCCAATCGCGCCCTCGCTTTGGCGGCTGCTGGGTGCAAGGTTGACCCCGACCTCCGAGTCGGCGTTGATCGCGGCGTTCGGCGCAGACCCTACACCCCACCAGCGGTTGGTTGCGGGTGTGATGATGTTGCTGGGGCTGCCCCTGGGGATCGGTCAGGGCAACAACCCCACCTGCCAGGCGGCGCGCGCCCTTTCCATGTGGGCCCTGAACGATCCTGATTATCTCTTGTGGCAGCTCGCTCAGGCGACATCGAATGACCGCGTCATCATGCATTTCGAAGGACAGTCGCTGGATTCCGCCTTGTTGCCTGCCGGCCTCGCGCTGCATACTCCGCTCGATGCGGACCCGGTATCCGTCGTTCTGGTTCCGCATCTGGACCGCATATATGCCGAAATGGGTCGGCTGGTCGCCGGGCGCGGCGAAGATCCGCACCGATGGATAAACCCGGAACTGCACGGATGGTGGGTCGGGCGTGAGTTTCACATCGCGGTCGATGTCGCGACAGGCAAATTGCACGCGTATGACCAGTTCATCCGGGATTTCCACAAGGCCTATCACCCTTTTCATAATGGCAACGAGCCCGTCATCCATCCGCAGCCCGCAGGCATTGCGGTTACCGACAGTCAGGGATCCTTCATCGGCTGGCATGCCATTTCCATTATCCGGGTGGCACTTGATCAGTCAGGCGTCATGCGGGTCTATTTCTTCAACCCCAACAATGACAGCGGGCAGGATTGGGGACATGGGATTGTCGTTTCGACTCAAGGCAATGGGGAACGCCTCGGAGAAGCTTCGCTTCCTTTTGAGCAATTTACCTCACGCCTTTACATCTTTCATGATGACGGTTTGAAAACGGCATCTGAAGTTCCGGTTGACGAGGATCAGATCACATCAATCCGCGAATTGGCGTTGCAAAGCTGGGCGCAAAACCGTCACTGATACAGATACGATACAATCATCTTGCCGAAGTCCGGTGTTCGGATGCGGGCTGATTTCGTTCTGGAGTGCCTTTGCTGACAGTATATGCATCCAGCTCACTGCGGCCGCCCGGCTTTCGCGACTTGCGCCAGGAAGGCGGGCGGATGGCGGTGCTGCGCAGGAAGCACCATTTGCAAAGTAGTGACCTTGAGCACGGCCGAGCGCCGAATCCGGTCCAAAGCCGCCTCGCGCAAATGCCTGGACGCGGCAACGCAGCTTGCTCAACCGACTACCCCTGCGGCCTTTCCGGACAGGCCGCATCACTCGTGTTGTCTTGTGCCAAACCCGGCCCGGGCGCCCCGGAAAGCCTTACTGTCGGGCCCGATCCGCCGATCTCAGGCAGGAAGCATTTCCGCCAACCTTCCCGCCAATACGCTCTTTCGAAAGGGCTTGCGCAGAAAACCGATGCGCGGGTCAAGCTTCCCGTCATTCGTGGCGATCTCTTCGGCGTGGCCAGAAATCAATAGTACAGAAAGCTCTGGCCGTTCTTCCAGCACCGTTTCGGCCAGTTGCCGGCCGTTCATCGTGCCGGGCATGACAACGTCGGAGAGCAGAAGATCGAATGGTTCGCCGGCGCGCAGTCGGTCCAATGCAGCGGCAGCACACGGCTCGGCCTCGACATCGTATCCCAGCGATCGGAGGAGCATGCAGATATACTCGCGCACCTGTTCCTCGTCGTCGACCACAAGAATGCGCGCGCGCGGCACGGCTTTCCGTGCGGCCGGCCCGACCTCGGGCTCGTCCTGGTCGTCGGCGGGCCGGGCATGGCGCGGCAGCAGCAGCTCGACCATGGTGCCCGCGCCCAGGCCACTGTGAACCTGCATATGCCCACCCGACTGGTGCACGAAACCATGGACCATGCTCAGGCCCAGTCCGCTTCCTGCGCCGACGGGCTTGGTGGTGAAGAAGGGCTCGAATACCCGAGCAAGGGTTTCGTCAT
>JAFIEG010000121.1 GCA_020832665.1 Pararhodobacter sp.
GCGAGGTTCTGCTCGGGCAGGTCGGTGCGGGTCAGCCGCACGTCGATCACATCCACGCCCAGCGTGCGCGCCTCGCGCCGCGCCAGATCGCGGATCTGGTTCATCAGCGGCGTACGGTCTTCCGAGAGCACCGCGCCCGAGGGCACCGAACCCAGCACTTCGCGGATACCGGCGTTGAGAATGCGCTCGATGCGAACCTGCGCGGCGCGCACGCCTTCGGTGCCGACAGCCTGGCGGAAGCGCTCCACATCGGTTATCCGCCAGCGCAGGAAGGCATCCACCACCAGGCGGCGGTCATCCAGCGGGGTGATCTCGAGCGGCTGCGACTGCAGCCCGAGGATGCGCGAATCGTAGCGCACCACGTCCTGGATCAGCGGGATGCGGAAATACAGGCCCGGATCGGTGCGCACCTGCTTGACCTGGCCGAATTGCAGCACCAGCACGTTCTCGCGCTCATCGACGATGAACATGGACGACAGCGCGATCACGGCCGCAATCACCAGCGCCGGAATGAGTAGGGTCAGCTTTTTCATCAGTTCGTCCCCCCGGTGCGGCGCAACTGGTCGAGCGGCAGATAGGGCAGAACTCCGGTGCCGTTGCCCTCCTCGCCGGTGACATTGTCCAGAATCGTCAGATTCATGTCGCCCAGCACGCTCTCCATGGTTTCCAGATACATACGGCGGCGGGTCACGTCAGGCGCGTTGACATACTCGCCGAGGACGGCAAGGAAGCGACTTGCCTCACCCTGGGCGAGGTTGACCACCTGGGCGCGATAGCCCTCGGCCTCTTCCTGAATCTGCGCCGCCTCGCCGCGCGCACCAGCCAGCACGCGGTTGGCATAGGCATCGGCCTGGCGTTCAAGCCGGTCGCGCTCCTGCCTGGCCGCCTGCACCTCGCGGAAGCTGTCGATCACGTCGCGCGGCGGGTCGGCCTTGTCGAAGTTGATTCGGATGATGCTGATGCCGCTCTCATAGGTGTCGAGCACGCCCTGCGCCGCCGAGCGCAGATCGGCGGCAATGGCGCCGCGGTCGCGGTTGAGAATCGGCGAAAGCTCCGAACGCGCGATGATGTCGCGCATCGCCGATTCCGCCACCGCGCGAACGGTCTCGTGCGGATCGGCAAGATTGAACAGATAGCGCGCCGGGTCGGCGATGTTCCACACCACCTGAAACTCGATATCCACGATCGCCTCGTCGCGGGTCAGCATCAGCCCGGTATCCATCGCCGTGCGCCCGGTGCCGACCTCGGTCACGCGCTCGGTGGTCACCGGCAGGGTTTCGGCGCGCACCACGGGCCAGGGCGCGAAGTTCAGCCCCGGCTGCCCGATACGGTATTCCTGGCCGAACAGCAGTTCGACCGAGCGTTCCTCGGGCCGGACCGAATAGAAAGACGCGAACAGCCACAGCACCACCAGCGCGCCAATGCCCAGCAGCGCCCCGCGCCCGGAAAGGGGCGAGCCGCCCCCACCGCCGCCGCCGGCACCGCCGCCGCCGCCACGGCCACCCATCAACACCTTCAGTTGCTGCTGGCCCTTCTTCACCAGATCGTCGATCTCGGGAAGCTGCGGCCCTTCGCCGCCCGGGCCACGCCCGCCGCCACCCGAGCCGCGATTGCCCGGACCGCGGTTTCCGCCGCCGCCGCCCCAGGGCCCACCACTATTGCCAGACATGGCCTCTCCTCGGTTGGATCGTGTCACGAAATCCCCGCTGCCTGATCAGGGCACGGGGGGTCATGGCCCTGAATTGGCCACATCGCGCCGGGATTCAAGCCTAATCGACCCCGCCATGCCCAGATGTCGCGCCCTTTTGATGCTCGCTTCAGTTCTCGGGAACGGGCTGGCGCATCAGCACCAGCTCTTCGGCCATGGTCGGATGCACGGCCATGGTGGCGTCGAAATCCTCCTTGGTGGCACCCATCTTCAGCGCCACTGCCGCCAGCTGGATCATCTCGCCCGCGCCCGGTGCGACGATATGACAACCCAGAACGCGGCGCGAATCGCGCGCCACGACCAGCTTCATCAGCGCCTTGATGTCGCTGTCGGCAAAGGCGCCCTGCATGGGACGAAACGAGGTGCGGTAAACCTCGACCGCCTCCTGCGCGCGGGCTTCTTCCTCAGTCATGCCCACGCTGCCGGCTTCGGGCCGGGTAAAGACGGCGCTGGCCACCAGTTCATGATCGGCACGCCCCCGGCGCCCGCCGAAGACGGTATCGGCAAAGGCATGGCCCTCGCGGATTGCCACCGGCGTCAGCTGGATGCGGTCGGTTACATCGCCCACGGCAAAGACCGAGGGCACATTGGTCTGCGACCACTCATCCACCCTGACCGCGCCATTCTCGCTCAACGCCACGCCGGCCTTTTCCAGCCCCAGCCCGGCGGTATTGGGTGCGCGCCCGGTGGCAAAGAGCACGGCATCGAATTCGCGCCGCGCGCCGCGGGTGTCGGTGGCGGCGAAGCGGCCCCCGCCCAGGGGTTCCAGCGAAACCAGATCGGTATCGACCTGCAGATCGATGCCCTGCGCCGCCATCGCCGCGGCAACATGATGGCGCAGGTCATCGTCGAAACCACGCAGGATCTGTGCGCCGCGATAGAACTGCGTCACCGCCACCCCCATCCCCTGCATGATGCAGGCGAACTCGCAGGCGATGAAGCCGCCGCCGATGATGAGTATAGAAGGCGGCAAATCATCGAGCAGGAACAGCTCGTTCGAGGTCATCACCCCGGGCAGGTCAAAGCCCTCGGGCACACTCGGCCGGCCGCCGGTGGCGATCAGGACATGGCGCGCGCTGATCTCGCTCCCGTCGGCCAGTTGCACGCCATGCGGATCGACCAGGCGCGCTCGCTGATTATGCAGGATCACCCCGGCGGCCTCGGCATTGCGCGTATAGATCCCCTCCAGCCGCGACAACTCGGCATCGAGCCGGGCTCGAAAGGCGCGCCAGTCGAAGTGCGGCGCACCCATTTCCCAGCCATAGGCGCGCGCCTCTTCCATCGCCGCGCCATGCCCGGCGGCAAAGACCATCAGCTTCTTGGGCACGCAGCCGCGAATGACGCAGGTGCCACCCATGCGGTATTCTTCGGCCAGCTGCACGCGCGCGCCGTGCCCGGCGGCAATGCGCGCCGCGCGCACCCCGCCAGAGCCGCCGCCGATAACGAACAGATCGCAGTCGAAACTCATGCCGCCCTCTTCATCTTGCCCGAAATACGCCGGGGGGAATTGCCGCAGGCGATTGGGGGGCAGCGCCCCCTGCCTGCCTTGTCTTCAGATTTCGCGAAAGATGTTGTCTGCTTCCTCGAACAGGATGTGCTCTTCTTCCTCGGTGCCGGCGATGGCATCACGAAAGATCACCCGGCCATCGGCATGGCCGATCACCACCGCGTCGCAGATATCGATGAACAGGCCGTTCTCGACCACGCCGGGCACCTGGTTGAGCGCCAGCGACAATTGCCGCGGATTGCCGATCCGGCCCAGCGCCAGATCGAGGATATGGTTGCCCTCGTCGGTGAAGAAGGGCCGCGCGCCGTTCATGCGCAGGCTCGCCTGGGTGCCCATCACATCCATCGCGCCCAGCATCTCCTCGATCAGCATGCGGCTGGCCTGCCAGCCGAAGGGAATCACCTCCACCGGCAGCGGAAAGGCGCCCAGCGTCTTCACCTCCTTGGTGGCATCGGAGATCACCACCATGCGGTCGCTCGCGGTGGCCACGATCTTTTCCTGCAACAGCGCGCCGCCGCCGCCCTTGATCAGCGCCAGATCGGCATCGAATTCGTCGGCACCGTCGATGGTCAGGTCCAGCCAGCCGGCCTCTTCCAGTGGCACCACCTTCAGGTCAAGCTCGCGCGCCAGCGTGGCGGTGCGCAGCGAGGTCGGCACGCAGCTCACTCGCAGCCCCTCCTCGCGCACCTTCTCGGCCAGACAGCGCACCATCCAGGCCGCGGTCGAACCGGTGCCCAGGCCAAGCTTCATGCCATCCTCGACTAGATCGACCGCGCGCCGGGCGGCGGCCAGCTTGGCGCGGTCGAGGGGGGCGAGATCGTGAACCATCCCGGGGCTCCTGACGATGGGGTTTCGAACTGCGCCCTCTCCTAGCGCAGTTGCCCTGCGCCGTCACGGGGGCACGCGCGCCCTTCGCGCGGAGCCGGCGCCGCCAATCATCCGGGCAAGCCACTATAGGTTGCTCAGCGGCGCAGCACCGTCGCCCCGATGTCGGCCAGAAGGCTGTCGAACCAGGCCCGCTCGCTTTCCTCGATCGGCTGGTGTCGCGGGTAGAGCGGCTGTGCCCGGTCGTCGAGAATGGGAATTTCCCAGCCCTCGGTGGTGGCGATGAAGCGCTCCACCCCGTCGCGGCCGAATTCGCGCAGATAGCCCCGAAACACCACATCGACATAGGAAAGTACGATCGGAGCCCCGTCGCTGGGCGGCGCCCAGTCCTGCTTGGGGACGGCATAGATCTGCACCCCAGCCAGGCCGGCGGCCTCGCCCGCCGGTTCGGGGCGCAGCCCGGCCCCGGCGCATTGGCGCGCATAGCCCGTTTCGCGCTGGTCGAGTGCCTGCCAGTCGCCGCCCGGCACCGGCGCCACCAGCCCCTCGATCTCGCTGTCGGGGCAGGCGATGGCGGTCAGGAACGGCACCCCGCGCGAGGCCGAGTGCCGCCAGGCCCGGCGCCAGCCCCTGACGCGGGCGCGATAGGCCGGGCCGTAGACATGGGTGGCGCGGTTCACCAGCGAGCCGTAGCCGAAGAAATAGGGATCGTTCATTGTCAGTTCCTGCCTGGGGCACGCAGCGCCAATTCATCCGCCGACATAGTGCCGCCCTTTCGCTTGTGCCACTTCCTGGCCGCCGGCAGCACCGATGCTGTCATTCGATGCATTGCGTCATGCGGCCGCCGCCGGCATCGAGCACCTCATGGCAGCCCAGTAGCGGGGTGAAGGGCGCGCAACTGCCCGAACGCGCCAGGCACAGCCCTTCGCAATCGCCGGCGCGCGTGCAGCTTTGCCCGGCATCGCGCGTGCTGCGCAGGCAGTCATATATCCCGCCGTGCCTACGCGGCACGAACCGGCCCCCGCCGCGCTCGCAGGTGGCCTGGCTGGCACGCAGGGCGGACGGGATCGGCGCCGGCGGCGGCAGGAAATCGGCCATGTCGGCCGGGCGCGCGGTATCCGACGCGCCATTGCTGTCCCCGTTTTCAGCGACACCGGCCTCTGCCTCTGCCTCTGCCTCCGCCTCTGCCCCTGCAACGGCCTCTGCCTCGGTGGGCGCGTCCTCGGCTTCGGTCGGTGTGTCGCCTTCTTCCCGCCCGTTATCGGCCGAGGGGCGCGTAACCTCTCCGGCGGTATCATCGGCGGGCTGCCCGGGCGTCGATGCCGGGGCCAGGCAGCCGGCAAGCATCAGCAGCGCAGCGGCCAGCACCGACCAGCGCATGGTGTGCCCGATCGCGCTCAATAGGGCATCGGATGCAACCGGTGCATCCGGTCGATCTCGACCAGCAGGTCATCGGGCAGGGTCAGTGCCAGCGCGGGCAACTGCGCTTCCAGTTGGCCGGCAGTGGTGGCGCCCAGTATCGGCACTGTCGGCACCGGGCGCGCGCGGCACCAGGCCAGCGCCATCTGCACCGGATCGAGCGACCATTCCCGCGCCAGCCCCAGATAGCCCGACACCGCCTCGAATACCCGCGGCGTGATGCGCCCGCCCAGATCTGGCCTGTGCGCCCGCCGCGAGCCCTCGGGGATCACATCGCCAGCATATTTCCCACTCAGCAGCCCCGTCGCCAGCGGCGAGTAGGCCATGAGCGTCACCTGTTCCAGCGCGCAAAGCTCGGCCAGATCGGTGTCGAAAAGCCGGCACAGAAGCGAATACTCGTTTTGCAGGCTCACCGCGCGCGGCAGGCCGCCTTCGCTGGCCAGCGCCAGCCATTGCGCCATGCCCCAGGCGGTTTCGTTGGACAGGCCGAAATGGCCAATCTTGCCCTCGGCAATGAGCGCTTGTGCCTCTTCCAGCAGCGCGCGCATGGCAACGCGCAGCGCCGCGGTATCGGCCTGGGGCGGGCGGTAGCGCCAGTTCTGGCGGTAATGGTAAGAGCCCCGGTCGGGCCAGTGCAACTGATACAGGTCGATCTTCTCCAGCCGCAGCCGCTTGAGCGAATCCTCAACCGCCTGGCGCAGCCGCGGCGGGGTCACCAGCGGTGACCCCCCCTCGATGGCGACGCTGCCCTCGCCGGTAACCTTGGTCGCGATCACCAGATCGTCGCGCCGCCCGCGCGCTGCGACCCAGTCACCGATGATGCGCTCGGTCCCGCCTAGGGTTTCGGCGCGTATCGGGTTTGTCGGATACATCTCGGCGGTGTCGATGAAATTCACCCCGTGATCCAGCGCCATGTCGATCTGGCGATGGGCGTCGGCGGGTGGGGTTTGCGTGCCCCAGGTCATGCTGCCCAGGCAAAAGGCCGAAACCTCGGGGCCGTCGCGACCAAGGCGCAGGCGGGGGGAAAGGGGGCGTGATGCGGTATCGGAAGGCATGGCAGGCTCCTGCGTGCAGCGGGCAGGATGAACCGGGTGGCGAGCAATGACAAGGGGCGCGGCCCGGCCGGGGGCGGGGCGATGACGGGGATTTCAGAATTGAGAACATATAGTGCACATGATAGATTGCCGCCATGACTCCTTCATGCGATTTCTCCGCCGCAACGGCAACGGCAACGGCAACGGCAACGGCAACGGCCCAGAGCCGGGCCCAACCCCCGGTTCAGGCCCGGCTGAAACAGGCCCGCACCGCGCTGCAGGCAATCGACCACGCCGCCACCGGCCCTTGCCCGGCCGGCCTGCCATCGCTGCGCCCGCTGCCCTGTCTGGAACTGGCGCGGGGGCGGGTGCATGAAATCGCTGGCACTGCCCGCCACAGCCTGGCTGCGCTGGCCGCCGGCGCGGCGGCGCGCGAGGGGCCGGTACTGTGGCTGCGGCCGGGCTGGCGGCCCGAAATGCTCTGCCCGCAGGGGCTTGAGGCGCTGGCCGGCCCCGGGGCGCGGCTCGCCGAGGCGCTGATCCTGGCCAATTGCCCGCGCGAGGAGGATATCCTCGGGGCGATGGAAGAGGCGCTGCGCGCCGGCTGCGTGGCGCTGGTTCTGGCCGAAACCGGCACGGTGCCGGATCTGCGCCAGATCCGCCGGCTGCATCTGGCCGCTGCCGAAGGGGTGGCGCGGGCCGTGGCCGCGGGCACGGGGGGCAGGGGCGGCACCATGGCCCCGCCGCCGCTGGCGCCGCTGGGGCTGCTGCTGTCCCTAGACCGCGCCGACAGCCGCATCGCCGGGGTGGAAAGCCGCTGGGCGCTGCACCCGCTGCCCCCCGCCGCTGATATGACCCCCGATGACGGCACCTTCCGCTGGCGCCTGCAACGGCTGCGCGCCCGCGATGCGCCCCCGGCGCAATGGCTACTCGCTGGCACGGGACCGGCTGGTGCCGGCATGATCCTCGCCCCTCTGGCCGCTGGCGACTGACCTGCTCTGGGGCCCGAAAACGCGTCACCATCCACGCAGCGGGCAAACACGACCCGCCCCTTCATCTTGTAAAAAAAATACGCTCGGGGGGTGAATTGGCCGCAGGCCAAGAG
>JAFIEG010000122.1 GCA_020832665.1 Pararhodobacter sp.
ACGAGATCGGCCGCGAACCCTCGCCCGAGGAACTGGCCGAGAAGCTGCAGATGCCGCTCGACAAGGTGCGCAAGGTACTCAAGATCGCCAAGGAGCCGATCTCGCTGGAAACCCCCATCGGCGATGAGGAGGACAGCCAGCTTGGCGATTTCATCGAGGACAAGAACGCCATCCTGCCGCTCGATTCGGCGATCCAGGAGAATCTGCGCGAAACCACCACCCGCGTGCTGGCCTCGCTGACCCCGCGCGAGGAACGCGTGCTGCGCATGCGCTTCGGCATCGGCATGAACACCGATCACACACTCGAAGAGGTGGGCCAGCAGTTTTCCGTCACCCGCGAACGCATCCGCCAGATCGAGGCCAAGGCGCTGCGCAAGCTCAAGCACCCCAGCCGGTCAAGAAAGCTGCGTTCCTTCCTCGACCAGTAGGGCGGGGTTCACCCCGCCATTACAGCTTGCGCTGTTTTTCGTATCTCGAAGGGCGGGGTAAACCCCGCCCTGCGGGGGCGCTACTCCACCCCCACCCTTTGGCGCAACTGCCCGCTGCGGCGATCATAAAGCAGCACCTCGCCCTCATCGCTGACCACCACCACCCAGTCGCGGGCGATGGTCAGGGCCTGCATCTGCACGCCATCGGGCAGGGCGATGTTTTCGGGCAGTGCAGGCAGGGTCGGCGCCGGGGCCGGTGCAAGGCGGATGACAAGCAGCGCGACGATGGTTACAAGCCCCACGATCATCACCCCCGTCAGCAGCGTGACCAGCAGCTTCAGGAAGCGTAACTCGGGCGGGGGCGGCGGGTTTGCGGGGCCGGAATCATCGGGGCCAATACCATCGGGGCCATTATCAGACATGCATGACGACCTTTCCATCCTGCGCGTCACCATCGGCGATGACCCGCCCTCGCGTCTGGATAAGGCGCTGGCACGCGATGTGCCAGAGGCTGCGGCGCTTTCGCGCTCGCGGCTGGCGCGGCTGATCGCCGAAGGCGCGGTGCGGCGGCTGGCCGAGCTGGGCGCGGTGCTCGACGATCCGCGCGCGAAGGTGGTGGCGGGCGAGGTGATCGAGATCGCGCTGGAACCGGCGCGCGAAACCGACACAAGGCCAGAGCCCATCGCGCTCGATATCCTGCACGAGGATGGCGATCTGATCGTGCTCAACAAGCCCGCCGGCATGGTCGTGCACCCGGCGCCGGGCAGCCCGGCGGGCACGCTGGTGAATGCGCTGTTGCACCATTGCGGCGATGACCTGTCTGGCGTGGGGGGCGAGAAGCGCCCGGGCATCGTGCACCGCATCGACAAGGACACCTCGGGCCTTCTGGTCGTGGCCAAGAGCGACCGCGCGCATCACGGCCTTGCCGCGCAGTTCGAATCGCATGCCGTTCACCGACGCTACCTGGCGCTGGTCTGGGGGCTGCCCGATGCCGGTGATCCGCGCCTGCGCGGCCTGCGCGGGGTCAGCTTCGAGCCGGGCGGGGTGCTCAAGATCACTACGCGGCTCGACCGCCATCGCCATGATCGCCAGCGCCAGGCGGTGTTTTTCGACCGCGGCCGCCACGCGGTGACGCGGGCGCGGCTGATTGAGGGGTTCGGCACCCCGCCGCAACTGGCGCTCATGGAATGCTGGCTGGAAACCGGGCGCACGCATCAGATCAGGGTGCATATGGCCCATGCCGGGCACGCGCTGGTGGGCGACCCGGTCTATGGCTCAAGCCGCCGGCGCCCGGCAAAGGGGGCGCTGCCCGAGGGGGCGGCGGTGGCACTGGCGGCGTTTCCCCGCCAGGCGCTGCACGCCACGTCGCTGGGCTTCACCCATCCGGTAAGCGGCGCGGTACTGGATTTCACGGCGCCGTTGCCCGACGACATGCAAACGCTATTCGCTGCGCTGCGGGCCTGAGCCGCGATGACACATGCGCTTGGCGCGGCTGGCTGACAGTGGCGCACAAGCCCGTGAATTGGCTGAAACGCTCGATGGAAACCGCGCGAATATGCGTTCATAAAATATAGAAGCAATCGCGTCACCCTTGCCCCGGCAGGAAGACATGGCCTGCCGCAAGGGTCTGGTGACGCCGGAACAGGGCCCCCGCAGCGGGGTAACAGAGGGATGACATGAGCAATTATGCCAATCTTCCGGCCCCGTCACCCGAACAGGGGCTGAACCGGTATCTGCAGGAAATCCGCAAGTTTCCGATGCTCGAGCCGGAAGAGGAATACATGCTGGCCAAGCGCTGGGTCGATCATCAGGATACCGAGGCCGCGCACAAGCTGGTCACCAGCCATCTGCGTCTGGCCGCCAAGATCGCCATGGGCTATCGCGGCTATGGCCTGCCCCAGGCCGAGGTGATTTCCGAGGCCAATGTCGGCCTGATGCAGGCGGTCAAGCGGTTCGATCCCGAAAGGGGCTTCCGGCTGGCCACTTATGCCATGTGGTGGATCAGGGCCAGCATTCAGGAATACATCCTGCGCTCGTGGTCGCTGGTCAAGCTGGGCACCACCTCGGCGCAGAAGAAGCTGTTTTTCAACCTGCGCAAGGCCAAGTCGCGCATCGGCGCGCTGGAAGACGGCGATCTGCGCCCCGAGAATGTGAAGCGGCTCGCTGCCGACCTTTCGGTGAGCGAGGATGAGGTGATCGAGATGAACCGGCGCATGGCCGGCGCCGATGCCTCGCTCAGCGTTTCGATCGGCGGCGAGGAAGGCGGCGGCAGTTGGCAGGACTGGCTCGAGGATGAGGGCGCCGATCAGGCTTCCGAATTCGCCGAGCGCGACGAGTTCCAGACCCGCCATGCACTGTTGCTTGAGGCGATGGACGTGCTCAATGAACGCGAGCGCGACATCCTGAGCGAGCGCCGCCTGGCCGAACCGCCGGTGACGCTGGAAGAGTTGAGCGAGAAATACGGCGTCAGCCGCGAACGTATCCGCCAGATCGAGGTGCGCGCCTTCGAGAAGCTGCAGGAACGCATGCGCGAGCTGGCGCGCGGCAAGGGCATGGTGGTGCCGGCTGGCTGAGCCGGCATTGCCCCTCGCGCCCCCCGGGCCGCGCGCTCCCCACCACCCCCCCGCCCTCGCACCCGCCCCGGGGGCGGGGGGGCAATGCGGCCCCTGGGCGGCGATCGTCTCTGAACCGCTCGGGGCGGGGCAGTGGCTTGAACCCAAATGGACGCGATACGCCTCAGCTGCGCGATGTGGCGGGCGAGAAATCGACGCAAAGCGCGTCCATCTCGCGGCCATCAAGCCCGTCCTGCATGCAGCGGCACCACGGCGCGTCGGGCTGCGAGCGGTCGCAATGGCCGCAATCGGCGCATTTGCCGAAGACCGGAGCGCGCCGGTGCCGGGCGAGCGTGACGCCGATCTGGCTCAGGCTGCGGGTGAAGCTCTGGCGCGTCTGCGGATCGAGCGCATCGATCGCGGCGCCAAGGGCGGCGAGCGGGTCATGGCGCAGCCTTTCATGGCCGGCCGGGGTGACCTCGATCAGTGCGCTGCGCCCGTCGGCCTGATTCGCCCGCCGTTCGAGCAAGCCCATGGCGATGAGCGATTTCACCACCTGCGAGGCGGTGCCGCGCGTGGTGGCGTGAAACTCGGAAAAGGCCGAAGGTGTGCGCGACAGCCGGTTCGCGCGGGCGAAATAGCGCAGCGCCGTCCATTGCGCCGGGGTCAGCGCCTGGGTCTTGTCGTCTTGCTGGCCGCCATGCACCAGCCGCGACAGATGCAGCAGCAACTCGGCTGCCTGTAGTGACGCGGCGCCCGTTGCCGCCTCGCCATTGGCGGGCGGGGGCGGGGTTTGCGTTGGGTATGCAGGCTGGGAGTTCTGGCTCATGGCGGGAAAATAGGCAGGCTGGCGTGGTTGACAAGCCCTTGTCCAAATAGTAGCGATTCGATACTATAAGATATCGAGCCAATACAGACTGCCTGGTATTGGTACGCATCCTGGGGGTTGGCAATGGGCTTTCAAGACCAGCACACAAGACGTTTCGTGCGCGAGGCGATGGCGAGCGAGCTGCTCGACGCCGAAACCGAGACCGAACTGGCGTTGGCCTGGCGCGACCAGCGTGACGAGGCGGCGCTGCACCGGCTGATCCGCGCCTATTCGCGGCTGGCAATCTCTTTCGCTTCGCGTTTCCGGCGCTATGACGTGGCCTATGACGACCTCGTGCAGCAGGGCAATCTGGGGCTGATGCGCGCGGCCGAGAAATTCGACCCCGAAAACGGCGCGCGGTTTTCCACCTATGCCGCCTGGTGGATTCGCGCTTCGATGCAGGATTACGTGATGCGCAACTGGTCGCTGGTGCGCACCGGCACCAATGCCAGCCAGAAAAAGCTGTTCTTTCATCTGCGCCGTGCCCTGCAGCGCGAGGAAGGCCGCGATGGCGAGGGGACGCTGAGCGCGCGTGTGGCGCGCGAGTTGCAGGTGCCCGAGGCCCAGGTCGAGCTGATGATGGGGCGCATGGCGGGGCCCGATCTTTCGCTCGACGCGCCGCAATCGTCAGACGAGGAAGGGCGCGCCTGGGTCGAGACAATCGAGGATGTGGGCGTCAATACCGAGGCGCAGGTACTGGGCGAGATCGAAACCAGGCGCCGCCGGCGCGCGCTTTACCAGGCGGTGGCCGATCTGCCCGAGCGCGAGCGGCGCATCGTGTCGGCGCGCCATCTGACCGACGAGCCGACCACATTGAGCGATCTTGGCCAGGCGATGGGCATCTCGAAGGAACGTGTGCGTCAGCTTGAAGAGCGCGCATTGGCCCGGCTGGGCACGGCGCTGCGCCGGGCCGACGCCGATGCCGAGGCCGAAATCGCGGATCGCACCGTGCCTGAAAGCGAGGCCGCCGCCTGATATCGTGATCGCGCAAGCGTCGGTTGACAAGCCACGCGGCGCCCCGTAGCGCGGCGGGTACGATTTCGCTGGGCGGGCTTGGACATGCCACGACATGAAGACAGGCACCAGCGGCGCGCATCGCGCTGCCGCTTCTGGGCGCGCCTTGGCGCGCTGGCCACGGTGCTGATCGCGCTGGGCATCCTTTACGGCACGCTCAACCCGCAGCCGCCAGGCCCGTCGCTGCACGGCCATGCCGACAAGGTTGCGCATTTCCTGGCCTTCTTCACGCTGGTCTTCGTGTCCGTGGTTACGTCGCCGGGGCGCTGGCGCTGGATGCTGCCATTCGCCATCGCCTTTGGCGGGCTGATCGAACTGGTGCAGCCGCAATTCGGGCGCACGGCGGAATGGGCCGATTTCTGGGCCAACAATGCCGGCGCGGCTACCGGGGCTGTGCTGGGGGTGCTGACAAACCGTCTGGCCATGCGCCGCCTCGCCGCACTAGCGCGCAAGGCGGCATAGGGACTGGGGCCGCCGGCTGTTTCCGGGCGGCCCTTGATACAGGGACGCAAGCACATTTCTGCCTCGCGCGGCACCACAGCCGCTTTGTGCGCCGTGCTCGCCCCTTGTGGGCGGTGCCTTGCGTTTCTACATTGGCGCGGCAGGCACGGCTTCAGGCGGACCACTCCCCATGACGAACGAAACGCGCACCCCTCTCCGCAAATCCCTGAGCGGATTGCGCACCTCGTTCCTGACGGGGCTTATCGTGGTGGCGCCGGCGGTGCTGACCGTCTGGCTGCTTTTCGCGGCGGTCGAGTTCATCGACAACCGGGTGCTGCCGCTGCTGCCGCGCAAGCTCTTGCCCGATTTCCTGACCGGCTTCACCTTTCCCGGCATGGGGGTGCTGATCTTTCTGCTCTTCACCCTGGTCGTGGGCTGGCTGGCCAAGGGCTTCATCGGGCGGCATCTGATCGAATGGGGCGAGCAGATCGTGGCTCGCATGCCCATCATTCGTTCAGTCTATCGCGGCTTCAAGCAGATCGCCGAGACCATCTTTGCCGATCAGAGCACCAGCTTCAATCGTGCCTGTCTGGTCGAATATCCGCGCCGGGGTATCTGGGCGGTGGCGTTCCATTCCTCGGATGCTCGCGGCGAGATTTCGAAACGGCTGAACGGTCAGGGCGAGAAGCATATTGCCGTGTTCCTGCCGACCACGCCCAACCCGACCTCGGGTTTCTTGCTTTTCGTGCCCGAAGCCGATGTGCGCTTTCTCGACATGTCGATAGAGGATGCCGCCAAGTTGGTGATCTCGGCGGGGCTGGTTTCGCCCGATGATCGGCCCGGCGTGGTGCCTCCGGTGGCGCCGGCACCTGTTCTGCCCGACAGCCCGCGGGGGTGATACGAAACCCGTTTGAGCGGTTCCGATGCTTTTGCCTGTGTGCCCGCCCGTGCCGGCGATCCGATCAACCGGATTTGACATGAGCCCTCGCGGGCGCAGCGGCTTCAGCTTTTCCTGTCGCTGAACCCCTCGCCACCCAGCGCCTCGCCCAGCCGCCCGCCGACGGCGCGCAGCCGCGCCCGCGCGCTGGGGGCATCGAGCCCGGCCAGCAGCATCAGCACCGCCGGGCGGATCTCGCCGTCTGTTGCGTCCAGCGCTTGCGCGGCGGCGGCCTCGCCCATGCCGGTAAGTTCCTCCACCATCGCCCGCGCTCGCGCCCTGAGCTTGGCATTGCCCGGCACCATCGCCACCATCCGCCCGCGCCAGACATGGCCCATGCGCATGAAGATGGCGCTGGACAGACAGGTGAGCGCGGCGCGCTGGGCGGTGCCGGCCTTCATGCGCGTCGAGCCGGCGATGGGCTCGGGCCCCGTGGGCAGGACAATGGCGTGATCGGCGGCGCCGGCCAGCTCGCTGCCGGCATTGTTGACGATGGCGATGGCCAGCGCCCCGGCCGCGCGCGCGCGCGCCAGCCCGGCCAGGGTGAAGGGCGTGCGCCCCGAGGCGGCCAGCGCAATGGCCACATCGCCCGCACTGGCGCCGACCTTGTCGATGGCGCGCCGCGCCGCCTCGGCGTCATCCTCGGCGCCCTCGACGGCCTGCGCATAAGCCGCCCCCCCGCCGGCCATGAGCACCAGCGCGCGTTCGCGCGGCCAGCCGAAGGTGGGGGCCAGCTCGGCCGCATCCTGCGCCGCGATCCGCCCCGAGGTGCCGGCACCCAGATAGATCAGCCTGCCGCCGCCGTCTGCGCTGCCGGTATCACCCGCCAGCCGCGCCGCCGCCGCCTCGGCCGCCGCCGCCAGCGCCGGCGCGGCCTGCTGCAGAAGGGCCACCGCCCCCATCTGCGCCTCGATCAGCGCCGCCATCATGTCATCCGCCGGCCAGTTTTCGATGTCGCGGTAGCGCCGCGCGCCGCTTTCGGTATCAGCCATTGCCCGCCCCTTTCTGCCCTGCACTCGCATCCGCCGCCCGCGCCAGCAGCGCCCCGGCCAGCGCCGGATCAAGCGCCGCAAAGCGCGGCGACAGATCGGCCAGCCGCCGCGCCAAACCCGCCGTGATGCTTGGGTCAAGCGCCAGCACCCCGCCGGAAAGTGCCAGCGGCGCCGGCCCGCAGCGCGCCACCAGCACGCGCGCCAGACGCGCGAT
>JAFIEG010000123.1 GCA_020832665.1 Pararhodobacter sp.
AAACACCACGAGCCTCCGCAAGGTGCGGGCGAGGGGAAGTGGAAAGATAAAAAAGGTGGCTCTCGGGAGCGTTCATGCCGCGCTCCCGCCCCCGCCATTGGCCGTGCCCAACGGCAGCGCGGCGCAATCGCGCGGGCGCACCCGCACCGAAACCGCCTCGCCCTCGGCAAAGGGGCGCTCGTCGATCATGTTGATGGCCTGCACCTGATGCGTGTTCTCGCCCTCGCCGATGCGCAGGAAATAGCGCGCAGACTGGCCCTGATAATCCACCGCCTCGACCATGGCGGGCACCGAAACCCGGTCATCGGCGGGGGCATCGACCGGCGTCAGCGCCAGCTTCTCGGCGCGGATCACCAGCCTGGCCGCCCCGGCGCCAGCCAGGCGCGGTGCGCGCGAACGCGGGATGCCAAGCCGCGGCAGGCCCGGCACATCCAGCACCATCGTCTCGCCCTCGATGCCGCGCGCCTCGGCCGGCAGAATATTGGCCGCGCCCAGAAACCGGGCAACGAATTCGCTGGCCGGGGTGTTGTAGACCTCCTGCGGCGCGCCGACCTGCTCGATGCGCCCTTCGGACATCACCACCACCTGATCCGACATCGCCAGCGCCTCGGACTGGTCATGCGTGACAAAGACCGAGGTCACGCCGATGCGCTTCTGGATGTTCTTCAACTCCACGCGCATCTCTTCGCGCAGATTGGCGTCAAGTGCTGAAAGCGGCTCGTCGAGAAGCAGCACATCGGGCTCGATGACCACCGCGCGCGCCAGCGCGATGCGCTGCTGCTGCCCGCCCGAAAGCGCGGCCGGATAGCGCGATGCCAGATGCGGCAGGCGCACCAGCTCAAGCGCCTCCTGCACGCGCCGTGCGATATCGGCGCGCGAAACATTGCGATAGCGCAGCCCGAAGGCCACATTCTCGGCCACCGTCTTGTGCGGGAAAAGCGCATAATTCTGAAACACCAGCCCCAGATTTCGCTTGTGGATCGGCAGATCGTTGACCCGTCGCCCGTTGATGTCGATATCGCCCTCGCTGGGGTCCAGAAGCCCTGCGATCATGCGCAGCGTTGTGGTCTTGCCGCAGCCGGACGGGCCCAGCAAGGTCAGGAAACTGCCCTCCGGAATCTCCAGCGACATGCGATGAACCGCGGTGAAATCGCCGAAACGCTTGACGACATCGCTCAGGTTGACAGCGCCCATGGCGCGCTCCTCGCTCTTGCGGGCGGCCTGCCGCCGGCCCGGCTGCCCCTTCATCTTGCCCGAAATACGCTGGGGGGGGGGGGGGGGGGGCGCCCCCCCCCCCCCCCCCCCCCCCCCCCCCCCCCCCGCCTTGCTATGCTCAGAACCCGCGCTGCACGCGGCTGAACTGCTCGGACCATTCCGCCTCGTTGCCGTTCCAGTAGGCCGGGTCGGCAAAGGTCAGCCCGGCCAGTGTGCCTTCGGGGTCAAAGGCGGGCAGGGTGGGGATCTTCTCGCCCAGATCCACCTGCGTGGGGTCGAGCGCGGGCGGGTAGTTCTGCCCCTCGGCCACCGCGATCGAGGTTTCGGGCGCGAGCATGAAGTTCAGAAGCTCCTCGCAGGCCTCGACCGGCGAGCCGCGCAGCACGAACAGGCATTCCTGCCAGCCGAAACCGTTGGGCGGGTCGTAATAGCCGATATCGTGGCCCTGCTCCTGCAGCGCCGCAATCCGGCCCGACCAGCCCTCGGTGACCACGATCTCCTCTTCGGCCAGCAGGCTCATCAGCTCGGCCCCCGAGGCCCAGTATTTCAACGCGAGATCGCGGTGCTGGCGGATGGCATCCCACACCGCTTCCATGTCCTCGATATTGTTGGGGCTCTGCCCGGTCTGCAGCGCGCCATACCAGATGCGGGTGCGCCAGTCGCTCCAACCGCCGATGCGGCCCTCATAGGCCGGGTCGATCAGGATGCTGGCGCCCTTTTCGCGCATTTCCTCGTCCGAGATCACGGCGCGGTTATAGGCAAGCCCGGTGGTGCCGTAATTGTAGGGCACCGCCGAGAGGTGGTCGGGCGTGATGCCGCGATAGGCATTTGTCAACGCATCCATCACCAGTGCCATGTTCGGGATGTTGTCGATGTTGAGTTCCACATCCAGTCCGAAATTCACATAGCGGGCATAGTCGAACACGCCTGACAGATGCGCGATGTTGTATTCGCCGGCGCTCGAGGCGCGCACCTGCGCCAGATACTCGTCGGCGCCCGAGAAGGTGGCATCAACCACGTTAATACCGGTGGCTTCCGTGTAGGGGTCAAAGGCGTGGCGGCGGAAGGCTTCGGAAACGACGCCGCCCCAGCCGTCGAAGCGCACCTGCGTCACGTCCTGCGCGCGGGCCATGCCGGCGAAGGGGGTGTGCAGCCCGTAGGCGGCGCCGGCGGCGCCGATCAGGCCCAGAAAGCTGCGCCGGCTGAGATCACCGTTGCGATAACGCTCCAGCAGGCGGTTGTAGCGGGTGGTGTTGTCCATGACATCTCTCCTTGTCGGGTTTCGGGACGGTTTCGCGCGCGGTTCTTCACACGCCGCGCTTCATTGAAAGCCAGCGCGCCAGCGAGGCGCCCAGCAGCGGCAGCCCCACGGTGAGCACGATCATCACCGTGCCCAGCGCGTTGATTTCCGGGCTGATCGAATGGCGCAGCATGGCGAAGATCTGGGTCGGCACGGTTTCCACCCCGCCGGGCTTCCAGAACAGCGTGCCGGTGATGTTGTCGAAGGAAATGGTAAAGGCGAAAAGCGCGCCCGCCGCCACCGCCGGCATCAGCAGCGGCAGCGTGACCGAAAAGAAGGTCTGGCGCGGCGAGGCGCCAAGGCTGAGCGCGGCCTCTTCCACATCGCGGCGAATGCCCACCAGCCGCGCCTGCACCACCAGGATGACAAAGGGCAGGGTGAAGATGACATGGCCCGCGAGCAGCATCAGGAAGCTCTTGCCGATGCCGATGAAGTTCAGAAACAGCAGCAGCGACACCGCCAGCACCACCTCGGGCACCAGAATCGGGGCGATCAGCACCGTGGTGATCAGGTTGCGCCCCGGAATGCGGTAACGCACCAGCGCCAGGCTTGCCAGAATGCCCAGCGTCGTCGAGATCAGCGCGCAGAGAAGGCCCAGCAAGAGCGAGGTGCGAAAGGCGCGCATCACCGCGTCGTTTTCCCACAGCGCCACGAACCAGCGCATTGAGAAGCCGGTCATCGGAAAGGCGCCGAACTGGCTGGCGTTGAAGCTCAGCAGCACCACCACCGCCACCGGCAGGAACATGAACAGATAGACGAGCACCGCATAGAGGCGGATCAGGTTCCAGCCCATCAGCCCAGCCCTCTTGTCAGTTGCGACATGCCCAGGAAGCGGTTGTAAAGTGCTACCAGCGCCCCCAGCACGAAGAGCAGCAACAGCGACAGCGCCGAGCCCAGCGGCCAGTTCAACTGCGTGATGATCGCTTCATAGACTAGGTTGGCGAACATCGCATCGCGCGGCCCGCCCAGCACCAGCGGGGTAACATAGCTGCCCGCCGCCAGCACGAAGCACAACAGCCCCCCCGCTGCCAGCCCAGGCAGCGACAGCGGCAGCGTGACCTGCAGGAAAGCCTGCCAGCGCGTCGCGCCCAGCGAGTTGGCGGCGTCTTCCAGGCTGGTGTCGATACCGTCGAGGCTGACGAAGACGTTGAGGATCATGAAGGGCAGCAGGAAATGCACCAGACCCAGGATCACCGCGCCCTCGTTATAGAGCATGCGCAGCGGCTCCGATGTCAGCCCCAGCGTCATCAGCAGCGTGTTCAGCGCGCCCGACGAGCCCAGAATGTTGATCCAGCTCATCGTGCGGATGATGTAGCTGATCCAGAAGGGCAGCATCAGCATCAGCAGCAAGAGCATCTTGTTGCCCTTCGAGCGGGCCACGAAATAGGCCGCCGGATAGCCCAGAACCGCGCACAGCACGGTGGTGATGGCGGCGATCTTCAGCGTGTTGAGCAGGATATAGCGGTAGAACGGGTCACTCAGCGCCCGTTGCCAGTTGTCGAAGTGAAAGCCGACAATATCGGGCCCCACCGCGCTGCGCAGCCAGAAGGAATAGACGACGATGAACACCAGCGGCAGCAGCAAGAGCAATGTCACCGCGCCGATCGCCGGCGAAAGCAGTATCCAGGGCTGCCGCGCTTCGCGCGCCTCGATGCTCACGGGCCGATCCTCGTGATGTTGCCGATCTGAACGAAGATTGACAGAGCGGCGGTTATTGCGCCAAGAGATAATGGAAATAGTCAGTATCGATGAAATCTATGGAGGTGCGCCTCTTGGAAAACCCCGGCGGCATGCAAGCGCGGACAGTCCGGCCGGTGCCGCCAGCCGATGCCGAGCGGCTGGCGCGCGAGCTGGACTGGAACCTGTTGCGCAGCTTCGTGGTGCTGGCCGAGGCCGGCTCGGTCACCCGCGCCGCCGAAAGGCTGGGCCTGCAGCAGCCAAGCGTGTCGGGCGCGCTCAAGCGGCTGGAAGAGAGTCTGGGCAAGCGGCTGATCGACCGCCGCCCGGGCCATTTCGCGCTCACCGAGGCCGGGCGGCTGCTTTATGACGAGGCTGTGGACATCAACGGCGCCATCCTGCGCATCGGCACCGCGCTGCGCGAGGTCGAGGAAGCGGTGCGCGGCCATGTGCGCATCGCCATTGCCAGCCATGTTGCTTGCCCGCTACTGGACGACACGTTGGGTGCCTTTCACCGCCGCCACCCCGGCGCCACCGTCTCGATCGGGGTCAGCGCCAGCCGGCTGGCGGTGGACGAGGTGCTGGCCCGGCGGGTCTCCTTCGCCATCTGCCTGTTGCGCGAGCACAACCCGAAGCTGGAAACGCGGCGCATGTTCCGCGAGTTCTTCGGGCTGTTCTGCGGCCCGGCGCACCCGCTTTTCGGGCGCAAGGGGCTGACGCTGGCCGATCTGGCGGGCCAGCCCTCGGTAAGCTTCGTCACCGACCAGATCACCGACGCGCTGCGCCCGGTGACGCTGATGCGCGCCGCTGCCGGGCTCGATGAGCGGGTGGTGGGCAATTCCGCGCATCTCGAAGAAGTCAAGCGCATGATCGTGGCCGGGCTCGGCATCGGGCCGCTGCCCATTCATGTCGTGCGCGAGGATGTCGAGCACGGGCGGTTGTGGCGGCTGCCGCCCTATGACGATCCGCCAGCCATCGATGTACATCTGGTCTGGAACCCCAGGGCGCGCATGAACCGGGCCGAAAGCTACCTGCTTCAGGCGCTGAAAGAGCGCATCGAGGCCACGCCGATGGCAGAGCGCACCTATTGGTAGCAAGTACCGTTCGCGATTGTGCGCTCGATCGGGACCAGACTTTTCCCTGCCGTGCTTGCGTGACCTAGCGCAGACCTTCCCTTGCATGCGGCGCCCGCACCCTTTCGCCCCACCCCCTCTTCATCTTGTCTGAAATACGCCGGGGGAGTCGCGGCGCAGCCGCGACGGGGGGCAGCGCCCCCAAATGGCACGCGCCCGAGGCCCTTGGCGCAGCCGTTGCCGTCAACCGGCACCGGCATCACTCGCCCAGCGCGATGCCCTCGCGGCGCGGGTCGGCGCCGCCCTGCAGCCCGCCTTCGCCCAGCGCGATCGCCTGCAACCCCGAATTGAGCGCCCGCGCCGTCGTCTCGTAGCCCAGCGCCTGCAGCGGCTCGGCCAGCGCCTCGGCCTCGGTGCCCTCTTCCAGCGACCAGCCGCCGAACAGGTTGACCAGATGCGGCATGGAAACCGCCTGCTGCACATCCATTCCCCAGGCCAGATGCGCGATGATCGCCTGCGCGGTGAAGGGGATGATCGCCGCGCCGCCGGGGCTGCCGATGGCCAGCACTGGCGCACCCTCGCGCCGCACGATGGTCGGCGCCATCGACGAGCGCGGCCGCTTGCCGGGCTCCACCCGGTTGGCCACCGGCCAGCCATCGGCATGGCTGCGGAACGAGAAATCGGTCAGTTCGTTATTGAGCAGAAAGCCCCGCACCATGATGCGCGAGCCGAAGCCGCTTTCGATGGTGGTGGTCATTGAAAGCACATTGCCCTCCGTATCGACGATGCTGACATGCGAGGTGGCTGGGCGTTCGGTGCCGTGATCATCGCCCAGCATGAGCGCATGGTCCCATTCGGGCATGCCGGGAGCGACCTCATCCAGCGCCGCGTCGCCCGTCAGCAGCGCCGCGCGGTCGGCCAGATAGGCCGGGTCGATGAGCCCCGCCACCGGCACCGGCACGAAATCGCTGTCGGCCAGGTAGCGGCCCCGGTCGGCAAAGGCCAGCCGCGTGGCATCACCGATCAGGCGGCGGGTCTGCGCATCGACGGGCGCCATCGCGGCGAGGTCGAAATGGCTCAGCATGCCCAGTATCTGCGCCACCGCCACCGCGCCCGAGGAGGGCGGACCCATGCCGCAGACCTCGTATTCCAGCCAGGGCGCGCAGACCGGCGCGCGCTCGATGACGCGGTAGCGGGCCAGGTCTTCGAGCGTCAGCAGGCCGGGGTTTTCCTCGGTGCGTGTCGCGGCGACGATATCGGCGGCAACGGGGCCGGTATAGAAAGCCGTTGACCCCTGCGCCGCAAGCAGGCGCAGCGTGTCGGCATAGGCCGGGTTGGTGCGGATGTCGCCCGCGCGCAGCGGCTCGCCGCCGGGCAGGAAATAGGCGGCGGTATCGGTAAAACGCGCAAGGCTGTCGGCGCTGGCCTCGATCGCCCCGGCCAGGCGCGGGGTGACGGGAAAGCCCGCTTCGGCCAGCGCGATGGCATCGGCATACAGCGCGCCCCAGTTCATGCCGCCCCAGCGGCGATGCGCCTCTTCCATCAGCATCGGCGTGCCCGGCGTGCCCACCGACAACCCGCTGACCATGGCCTCGAGAAAGGGCAGGGGGGTGCCGTCTTCGCCCAGAAACAGTCGTGGCGTCGCCGCCAGCGGCGCTGTTTCGCGCGCATCGAGCGAGGTGATCTCGCCGCTGGCCGCATCATGCCACAGCAGGAAGGCGCCGCCGCCAAGGCCCGATGATTGCGGCTCGACCAGCCCCAGCACCGCCTGTACCGCGACCATGGCATCGGCGGCGCTGCCCCCTTCGCCCAAGACCCGCGCCCCGGCCTCGACGGCCAGCGGATGCGCGGCGCTGACCATCCATTCCCCGGCCGCGACCGGCTGCCCGGCCTCGCGCGCGGCCATCGCGGCGCGGGCCGGCGCCGAAAGGCCGG